>CBFDVE010000029.1:0-12859 GCA_965613205.1 uncultured Rhodospirillaceae bacterium | reverse complement strand
GGGTGATGATTGATGTTTCTCGCGGGTTGTTGGGAATTTATGAAAATATCGATGGGCTGCACAAGGGGCCGACCGTTATTATTGCGGTATTTCCGCTGAAGTGGACCGTCGCTGGTATGGGCCATCTGTTCGAGACGGGCATCAATGCGGTGATCCCGTCGCAACGGGCTATTGCGGGACATCTGCTTGATCCGAAAATCAAAAACCGAAGCCGCATTCACTACCTGATGGCCAACATTCAGACCTCGATGGTCGCCGGTGAAGATAACTGGGCGTTGCTGCTGGATACGGACGGTCATATTGCCGAAGGCACCGGCGATAATTTTTTCGTGGTCAAAGACAACGTCATTATCACGCCGGAAGGCCGCAACATCCTGCGCGGCGTTTCCCGCGCCTATGTGATCGAAGAACTGGCCCCGCAACTAGGGCTGGAAGTTCGCCAGACAAACATCGAACCCTATGATGTTCATAGCGCCGATGAAGCGTTCATGACCGGCACGCCCTTTTGTATGCTGCCGGTCACCAGTCTTGACAAAATCGCCATTGGCGAAGGCCATGTCGGGCCCGTATTCCAGGCCCTTCTGGACCGGTGGAGCGACAATCAGGGCCTTGATATTGCAGATCAGATCAAAAAATGGAATGCCTTGGGCACATCGGGCACATCGGGCACATCGGGCACATCGGGCTCAATGGCCCCGACACCTTACCGGTTTCAAGGGCCCTAATGAGGGTGTGGGGCGGATACAAGACACCCGATATTTGTATCGGCGATGAATTTTATTGACATTCCGAAACAAATTATCTAGCTTTAACGGTGGTCCCACAGGTGTGTGCCTGTGGGCTTGCAGAAATTACTCTGCGACAGGGCAGAATGGCCCTGATTAACTGTTCTAGAAAAGGAACATAAACATGGCTGCTACAGTAAATCTAAGCGCGAGTATTCGCACTAACCTCCTGGCCCTGCAAAATACAAACATATTGTTTAGTCGTACGTCGGAACGTCTTTCGACCGGACTGAGAGTCAACAGTGCGCTCGACGGCGCGAGCCCTTTCTTCGCGGCTCGTAACCTTAACAACCGGGCGGCTGACTTCACCGGCCTGAAAGACGGTATTGGCCAGGCCATTTCGACCCTGAAAACGGCCGATAAAGGTATTGAGGCCTTGACGACCCTGGTTGAACAGGCCAAATCCCTGGCCGATCAGGCAAAAGAAGCCTCGACCCAGGTATCTCAAACCTCGGGTGCCAGTGCATCGACGACGGATGCGACGGGTTCGACGGCATTGAGTGTCGCCTTCACCGCCAACTTCACTGAGGGTACGATTACGATCCAGGTTGATTCCGGGGCTGTCCTGTCATTTGCTATTTTCACGACAACCACAATCGACGGACTGATCACCAAGCTTGAAAATATCGATTCAGGCTTGAACGCGACCTATAACTCGACAACCGACAAGCTGGAATTGATCGCGACGGCCGGTTCTACGGTTACCATCACCGATGACTCGTCGACTGCTTTCAGCGCCAATATTATTGGTGGTACATCCGGTTCGGCGACCACGTTCGGTTCGACCGGCTCGGGTTCTTCGGTTTCCTCTCTTGAAGCCGATTACGAAAAGGTTCTGACCGAAATCAATCAGCTGGTTCTCGATACCTCGTACAAAGGTATTAACCTGTTGAACGGCAACAACCTGACCGTCAACGTCAACGAAACCAACGCCACCCTGACAATCTCAGGCAAAACGCTGAATGTTACCGGGCTTGGCTTTACGGCCACGACCGTTAACTTCTCGACCTCCGGTCAGATTGATAGCTCAATCACCGAAGCCAAGGCGGCGTTGACCAGTCTGCGTGATGCGGCGTCCAGTTTCAGTACGGACCTGAGCCTGTTGCAAGCGCGTGACTCGTTCACCACCGACCTGATTAACACCCTGCAAACGGGTGCTGGTCTGCTGGTCGATGCCAATCTGGAAGAAGAGTCAGCCAACTTGCTGGCCCTGCAAACCAGGCAGGCCCTGGGTACGTCCTCGCTGGCCTTCGCCAGCCAGGCGCAACAGAGCGTGTTGCAGTTATTCAGGTAGAATAGCTAATAAAAAGAGGCGGGTGGGATTCGTTCCACCCGCTTTTTTTTGTTTCATTAATAAATTTGCCCTATCTTTGACCCATGTCGCTCAGACTGAAAATCAAACCCAACGAAAAAATCATTATCGGTAACACGGTTATCGAAAATGGGCAGAAAAGTGCGTCTTTTCTGGTCCATAACAAAACCACTATACTGCGGGAAAAAGATATCCTGACGGAAGAAACGGCTGATTCACCGGCAAAAAGAATCTACTTCGCCGTCCAGTTGATGTACATGGCGGGAAATCTGGAAGCCAGCAAAAGTCTGCATTCGAGTTTCTTCGCCCTGACCAGCGATTTCATGACCGCCTGTCCGACCCCGGAGGCTATCGAATTGCTGACCGAAATTGGCGATAAAATACTGGCCGATGATCTGTACGGTGCGTTGAAAACCAGCCGTAAACTGATCGCTTATGAAAAAAAGGTTATGGACGGTTTCAGTCCTGAGAAGGAAGAATGAAAAATCCGGCGTATGGTGCCTATCAGGAAGGCGTGAAAAGGGCGGAATCTCCGACCGAGACCGATGCCGCCGTGTTGGAAAATGCCGCTCTTATTCTTGAGCAAGCCAAGGGTGTGGCGGGCAGTGAAGAGTTTTTCATGGCCCTGAATTACAATCAGCGTATTTGGACGGTCCTGCAGACTTACGCGACGGAAGAAAATCCTTGGCCGGATCAGATCACCGCAAACATGGTCAGCCTGAGCATCTTTATCGATAAACAGACCTTCAAGGCGATGGCCGAAGGCGAGCCAAAAAATCTCGATGTCCTGATCAATATCAACCGGCAAATCGCGGCGGGATTCAGGTCCGTGCCTCCTGCCGAGAAGACCGATAACAAATAGAAGCCCAGGCGGGGGGTCTGTGGCTTTCTGAAATCATAAAAAATAAGTGAAACTGAGGCGGGCAATGAACCAAAGCGTCGAAGAAGCCGAGTTCCTGCAGGCCGGTCTCTTGGCCCATAAAAACGATGATCTGGAACTGGCCGAAAAAGAGTATCGGCAAGCCCTGGCGATCAATCCCCATAACCCGGACGCCCTGCATCTTCTTGGATATCTGGCCTATCAACTCGATTTTCCCGAAGAGGGAATATCCCTGATCGAAGACGCTATTGAAATTGCGCCAACCAATACGTTGTTTTTTAATAATATTGCCAGCGTTTACAAATCAATCGATGAAAATGACAAGGCGATTGGTGCCTATCGAAACAGCATCGACCTGAGGGGCGATGACCCGGATGTTCTGAACGACCTTGGCACCTTGCTGGCCGGGTCCGACCAGTTCAAAGTTGATATGGAAGTCACCAACGAGGCGGAAAAACTCATACGCAAGGCTATTACCCTGAGTTCGGGCAATGCTAAATTCCATAACAATCTCGGCTGTATTTTGCAGAATTTAAGGCCGCCCCAAATTGAAAAAGCCGAGAAAAGCTTTCATCGAGCCTTGAAACTTGATCCCGGTCTGGCCGGGGCGATGACCAATCTTGGCCTCATCGCCCAGGCAAAAGATGACGGCGATCTGGCCGATGAGTTGTTCGAAAAAGCGGTAACGCTGGAGCCACAGTCAGCCGAAACTCAAAATAACTACGCCCAGTTTCTGGTCACCCGGAAATTCTTTGGCAAGGCCATTGATCACTTCGACAAGGCCCAGGTTCTGCTGCCGGGCAACTACACCATATGTCTGAACAAAAGTCTTTGCCTGATGGCTCTTCGCCGCGACGAGGAGGCTCTTGAATCTCTCCATGATCTGATGCAGATCAACCAATCGAGAGTGGATGCTTACCGGCATTTTGCCGTCACCCTTCGGAAAATGGAAAATCTGACCGAAGCCCAAACCTTTGTCCATGAAGCGCTCAAACTGTTCCCCGGTGATATTCATCTCAGGCATCAGATCGCCAGTATTCATGTGGCCGCGTTCGAAATGAAGGCGGCACAATCAATTCTCGAAGAAATTATCGAAGAAGTCGGCGAGGGAAATCTGGCATATGGTGGCGCCGGGATTTATGCCACCTTGGGGATCATCTATCTGGAAACCGGAACCGTCGAACAAGTCGAAGAAATGTTCCGCATCGCCATGAAAATTGACCCGGACAACCCGACCGCAATGAACAACTACGCCATGGCATTGCTGGCCACCGGAAACCTGGAAGAAGGCTGGAAGCACTACAAAAACCGCTGGCTATCGGAAGATTTCACCTCGCCCATACGGCCCTTTCAAAAACCCATATGGGATGGTCAATCGTCGTTACAGGGCAAAACCATTGCCTTGTATGGCGAACAGGGAGTCGGCGATGAAATCCGCTATGCCAGTTTGATCCCCGACATGTTGGACAAGGGCGCAAACATCGTCATTGAGTGTGATCCGCGCCTGGTGCCTTTGTACGAACGTTCCTTCGCCGGCACCAAGGTGTACGGCAGAGAGAAAGATTTGAGTGTTCCCTATGAAGATGATTGCGATTTCCAAATCCCGATTGTCGATTTGGCGGGAATTTTTCGCCCGACGCTCGACTCCTTTCCAACCCGGCCTTTTACCTTCCTGAAAGCCGATCCGGACAAGGCGGAATTCTGGCGCCAACGCCTGGCCGACCTGGGCCCCCGTCCCAAGGTTGGGGTCGTCTGGCGCAGTATTGTTGTTGGCGGCGGGCGGATGCCTCATTACGCTTTGGTCGAAGAACTTGAACCGATCCTGACCCTGCCGGGCGTCGATATCATAAACCTTATGTACGCCGAAAGCAGTGAAGACAGGGCCCTTGCCACCGACCGGTTTGGCGTCGAGATACATACCTGGGACGATATCGACCTGCGCGATGATCTTGATGGCCTGACCGCACTTTTGTCCAATCTTGATGTTGTGATCAGCCCCTGGACGGCGGTCGTGCCCCACGCCACCGCCCTCGACATCCCGGTCCTGGCATTCAGCACGACCAGAAGGATGCCGGAATTGTTCGGCGATCCGGCGGCACCGGGCTGGTCGCCCTCAATGAAGGTTTTCTTCAAGGATTTCGAAGAGCCCTGGCAACAGGTGATGATCGACATGGCCGACGAGATCAAAGGAATGTTCAGCCTGTCCTGATTACCAGCAGGTGCGGCCACCATCGATGGTCATGACGCTGCCGGTCATGTAGGACGAGGCGTCCGACACCAAAAAAGCCACCGCCGCCTTGTATTCATCGGGCTTAGCCATTCGTCCCATGGGGATCAGATTGCTCAGGCGCCGAACGAAATCTTGCTCTTGGTCCGTATAAATGCCGCCGGGCGCGATGGCATTGCAGCGAACCCCCTGGTTGGCCCAATAGGTTGCCAGGTACCGGGTCAGGCCGATCAAGCCGGATTTGACGACCGAATAGGTGACCGGTTTTACCGGCTGCCTGTTTTCGTCCCGGCCATCCTGGCGATAAATACGCTGGTCCGGGGCGATCAGGCCCAGGTCGGAAGCGACGTTCAGAATCACCCCGCCGTCGCCATGCGCCATCAAGCCGCCGAACGTCCGGGCGCACAGAAACGCGCCGGTCAGGCCGACGGCCAGATCCTGGTTCCAGATGTCCAGGGGCAGATCTTCCAGGCGGGAATTTTCCCTATCGTCGTTCAAACCCATTTTTGGATTGTTGGCCGCGTTATTGATCAGGATATGGACGCCGCCAAAATCGGTGACAATCTGGTCTTTGGCCTGATCGAGTTGCTCGGGCGAGGTAATATCGACGGCCAAACCCACGGCCAGCGCACCATAGCGGGCCGTTATTTCTTTCGCCCGGAGCGCTGCCATCTCGCCGTCCAGATCAAGCAGGACCGGAATGCCACCCATTTCGGCAATGGTCTCGGCGTGTTTCATTCCCATTAGACCGGCCCCGCCGGTAATGACCGCCACCCGACCGTCGAGCTCGAAGGCCTGCCTGACCGAAAAGTCACCAGTCGGGGTTTTGCTATCGGTCATCAGCGGGTTTGTCCGCCATCGACCACCAACACCGATCCGGTGATGAAGGTGGCCCGGTCAGAACACAGGAAAACAACCGCATCGGCGATTTCGCCTGGCGTGGCGAACCGCCCCAGGGGAACTTCCGCGTCGATATATTTCTCGACAGCCGCCTTGTCCTGTTGAATTTTGCTGTCCCAGGTACTGCCGGGGAACAGCACGTTGCCCGGTGCCACCGTGTTGATGCGAATGCCCGACGGGGCCAGTTCGCGGGCCAGGTTTTTGGCCGCCATTTGCAGGGCCGCCTTGGCGGCGCTGTAGGGGATCGGCGCGGGTAAGGCCTGGCACCCGGCAATGGATGAAATAAAGGTCAGCGAGCCACAGTTACTGCGTTGCAAATAGGGTACGGCGGCTGTCGCCAGGGCCATGGCGCCGAACAAGTTGGTTTGGGTCATCTCCTGCCAGTCCGATGGACTCAATTGCCAGCCCGTGGTGCCCTTGCCGCTGCCGATGTTGGCGACCACCGCGTCAATGCCGCCAAAGGTTTCCTGGCACCCTGAAAGGGCGGCCTCGATGTCCGGCGGTGCAGATAAGTCACCGGCGTAGGCGATGATTTTATCACCGGAGAATTCCTCGGCAAGCGAAGCCTGGGCCTCTTGTAATGTGTTGTGGTCGCGCCCGGTAATCACCACCCTGGCCCCCTCGGTCAGGAAAGATCGCGCAATGGCCAGGCCGATACCGCGGCTCGATCCGGCAATGACCACGTTATTGTCTGTCAGGCCCAGTTCCATGTTATTGCGCCATATGGCCTTCCACGAAGGTTCGGTTTTGAATCGCCAGTTCTACTTCTTGGCCGTTTTCACCGCGCGCCGCCTGCAAAATAAACGGGCGCGCAAACCCGGTCGTCCTGATCAATTTGAAACAGGTAACGAAATCGGCGTTGCCCGTTCCCAGCGCCACCGTGCCGCCCCCGAAAAGCCGGTCTTTGACATGAACGCTTGCCAGGTAGGGCGCCAACAGGCCGATTTCCTGGCTCGGATCGTAGCCCAGGGACGCACTGTTTCCTATGTCGAAATTGGCCCGCACATAGGGATGGTCTATGGCATCGAGCAAAGTTCTGAAAACTTGGGGGGGCAAATCCGTTTCCAGATGCAATTCGACCCGGCGGTCTTCGCCATAGCGGGCCAGTTCTTTCAGAACCTCGACAATGCCGGTTCGCTGGTCGCCTGTTTTCAGGGATGACTGATCAACGAAGGGCAGAATAATATACAGTGCCGATAATTCGGCGGCCTGGGAAATCAGTCGATGCAGGTGATCGATGACCGGAATATTGGCTTCACCGTCGGTGCCGATCAAACGTTCGGTCATATAGTAATCGGCACAAATGGAGCGCACGGCGACACCGGTCTGATCCATCAGCGCCCGCATTTCGGCGATGCCCTCAGGGCTGGCCAGCGGGTTGTCGGTTTCGTGGGGTCGTTCGTATATCCATTCGATGCAGTCCAGCCCGGCGTCGCGGGCAAGGTCAAATTCCTGCCGCCACTGGTCGGCGGGAAAGGCCTGGAAACGGTCTTCGAAAGGCGGCAGCAGCCGGCCTTGCATGACACCGACACGGGTCATGTTCAAGGTGATTTGGCGGGCCCCGGAAGGGGCGAATACCCATCTGCGGCGTTCCAGTCCCAGGTTTCCGAATTGAACGCCTTGTCATCTATATAGATGTGGGCGGAAGGCTTACCCAGATACAACTGGTGATAGTCAACGCCCCACATCTTCATTTGTCGTTCGGTGGTTTCGCGCCAGTCGATGTCGGTGGTCGATCCTCGGGCGGTATACAGCAAGATGGTGTGACCCGCCTGATGTAAGCGGTTGACCTGGCGAATGCGGTCGGCGAACGGTTCGGCGTCGTCGTAGGCCCCTTCGGTATTGGAGCAAAGTGTGCCATCGATATCGAAGCAATAGACTGTCATTTGAATTGCCCTACAACCAGTACCGGAGCTTGGCGGCGATTTCCTGTTCCTTGTCGGTAATTTTCTTGGTTCCGTCGCCAAGGACAATGGGAATTTTTCGGATTTGCGAAACCATCAGTTCCAGCCCGGCGCCTTCCAGAGAGGCGGACTGGTCCGAGCCATACATCGACCTGTCCAGGGTAATGTGCCGTTCAATGACAGTCGCCCCCAGGGCGGCGGCGATAACCGATGGAGAGACCGACGGCTCATGGCCACTGTATCCGACCGGGCAGCTATATCTTTTGTGCAGATCATCCATGCCAAGAAGATTGAGCGCACTTTCCGGTGCCGGGTATTCCGACACCGTGTGCATCAGGGTAAACGGGCAATTGTGTTTTCTAAATATTTCCACCGCCCGGTCGCAATCTTCGTAGGTACACATGCCAAGGGAAATGAAGGTTTGTTTAGCCTCGGCCGCGACCGCTTCCAGCATGTCGACATGGACCGCCATGGCCGAGGCGATTTTGTTGTATTTGCAGCCATAAGAGCGCAGAAATTCCTGGCTCGGCATATCCCAGGCCGAGGCGAACCAGTCAATGCCGACCTGTGTGCAATAGGCATTGATTTGATCGTATTCGTTTTTACCGAATTCCAGCCCTTCCTTTTGCTGGCGCTGGGTCGTTCCCCATGGGCTTTCGCGGGGCTGGTCCAGCATGTCGGCGGTATAGACGATATCAATCGTGCGTTTTTGGAACTTGACCGCGTCACAGCCGGCGTGTCTGGCCATATCAATCAGTTTACGGGTTATCTCCATATCGCCGTTATGATTGATGCCGATTTCGCCAATGATGAAAACATCATGGGGACTGTCGGAAGCGCGGAAATGGGAAAGATCGTTGTTCATTGTGCTTTCAATTCACGGAACCGTCTATGTTCTGAATCCTTAGCGGATTTCAATTAATTTTTGGTGAAAGAAAGGCGGAGCGGCAGCGGGCGAAACCGGGGGAACCCTTTGGCTGGCTATGAAAGGGATTGGATTTCGGAAAGCGGGCCCGTATCAGGCACTGACATCCACCAACTGCCCGGTGGTCTGGGTGTTGGATTGGCTATTCGATGTGTCTGAAGGGGCAACATCGGAAACACCAGGCAAGTTCTCTTTCTTACCGGCGACCGACTCCTTACCGGCGGTTGGTGCCGGAACAGGATCAGGTTCCTTTTGCACAGGCTCCCTGATCAACTCTCTATTTTCGATGTTTTTAGCCACAGCAACGCGTGCCAACAACGAGGTGACGTTGGCAACGCTTCCTGAACTATTTCCTCTGATGTCCATCGTTCTGATGTACCAACATTTCTATTCTAAAAAATCGAATCGAAAATTACTTCACGGTGAATATAGCATAAAAACCACTTTTGGTGCAACTATTTTATGAATAAAACTTGACATGCCGACCAAAATCGATAACTGCGCAAAAAATGACTATTTTACAATTACTTAGTCATAAACCGGCAGATTCAGATGGTGTCCGCAATTTAGCTTGGCAAAAACCCATGCACGGGCAGGGCGTCAATAAGGGGCTCGTTTCGCGATGTGGATTCCCCAGCCAGGCCGCGGGATATTTCCCGGTTAATATGGATCAGGGCGTCCAGGTGATGGGCCTCCGGGTCGGCCAGGGCGCGGAGAGTCTGCTGGTCGATGAACAGGCTCAGATTCAGTAAACTGGTACGAATGCCGCCGGGTACCTCTCCGCTGTTTTCACTGAGGCTGGACTGGATATAGGTCCACAGTCGCTGGTTGAATTTAAGCGCTGCCGCGTATGCCTGGTAGTCGTCAACGTTGTCTGCGGCCTGCATCAGCAGGCTGACCGCCCTGGCGAATACGGTTTTTTCCATGATCCTGGGTGACATGGCCGATTGTTGGGCCCGTTGATAAGATCGCAGTGCCTGGATATAGGTCATGGCGCACCAAAGCCAATGCTCAACAGGCTGGTCAGGGCGGAATCTTTCAATATCAAACCAATGCCCGACAGGGTCAGGTCAAGGCGGGTCTGGGTGGCCAGCGCCAGGGCCGCCTCGGCGTCCAGATCGGCACCGACCAGTTTGAAAGCGCCTTCATCCAGCAAGCCGATCAGGGACTGGGTAAAACTCAGGCGGGAATCGAACACCGCATCGCTGGCGGTAATGCTGGCCTTGGTTTCCTGTAACGTCACCAGGGCCGCATCGAGTTCAACGATGGCGGCGGTGATGCCGGCCTGGGTCGAAAAGCTGTTGGCACTGTCAACTGCGGTGATGCTCAGGCCATTGGTATCGGAAACGATGCCGGCAACGGTAATGGCAGTCGATCCATCTTCGTTGAAGGATACGGTCAGGGAATCCGGATTGACGGATATCAGATTGACCCCGTGCACACCGGCGTCGCCGGACAGGGTGTTGATGGCCGTGCGCAGCACATCGTATGCGGTCTCCGCCGTTTCAATCGCGGTCGAAGAGGCATTGGTGCCGTTGGTCGATGTCGACAGACCCAGGTCCGTGGCCAGGGCATTGACGTTGTTGGTGATGGTCACATCGCTGCCGTCATCGGCGGTGATGGTCAACGCGTTGCCGTCCGACACGGTCGCGCTCAGGCCCGAAATGGCGGTGATCTGGGCGGCCAGCGACGTAAACGTTTCGGCTGCATTATTGGTGATGGTCGTCGTCGTGCCGCTGTAGGTGATATCGAAGCTGTCGCCATCGACGGCGCCGGCCAGGGTAGTGGTGATATCGGCCGACGCGGTGGTCACCACATCACCGACCACGGTCGTCGAAACGGTCGAGGCCAGGGCGGACTGGGCCTTGGCCTTCAACTGGTTGACCAGATTGATGATCGAGTTGAGAGAATTGACCGTGCCCCCGGTGATGGCCGCCGCTTCGGTAATTTTGTCTTTAATCGACAGCAACCGGGTGGCCCTTGCAGACAGTTCGCTGGCACTGAAAAAGGCGACCGCGTCGTCACTGGGGCTGAGGATACGCAATCCCGTGCTGCTGCGTTCGGCTGATAACTTGAGCGTTTTCTGGGCCTGGGCAAGGGCAAACAAGGCTGACGTAGCCTGGCTGCGGATCGCTATTTCTGCCATCGACCAAATCTCCAATCAAACACCGGCAACCAAACGGGAAAGGGGCTATGCTTTGCCAGGGTCTTGTTTGCCAGGGTCTTGTTTTCGCCGTATCAAATTGCCCCGACTATTATTGAGTCACTAATATCCTCAACTAATTCAAGGGCATAAGTTGGAATTTTACTAAATATTAACGATTTACACAAGCCTTTCCGGACATTAATTCGTTTCTGATAGGAATCGGCACCTACGAAAATTCCTGTTTTCCGGCGATTATTGTTCCTATAATTGGTCATGAATCGAAACGAACGTCGCCGCCTGGCTAAACAGAACAAGAAAAATAAGTCAGCGCACGGTGCGACCAGGCCGGTTTCGAACGCCGTTCTCTCGATCCTTGAAAAAGCCCTTCAATTTCAATCGGATGGCCAGTTGGGAGAGGCGGAAATCCTGTATCGGCAGGTCCTCGCTCAGGATCCGGATAACGGCTTTGCCAATCATTTACTGGGTCTGGTCATGCTGCAAAAAGGAGATTCCCGGGCGGCCGTCGATTTATTGCAAAAATCACTGACCCAGGACCCGGATAATCCGCAAAAACAGGCTATCCTGGCCGATGCCCTGATCGCCCTGGGCAAGCTGGCGCAGGCCGATCAGACTCTGCAAAAACTGTTGCAGACCCATCCCAATCACGCCAACGCCCTGGCCAATATGGGCAACATTCGGCTCGTGACCGGGCACTATCAACAGGCCGACGACTACTATGGCAAGTCGCTGGCGCTCAGCCCTGAAAATTTTGTCAACCAGTGCAACCGGGGCAACGCCTTGTTTTCCATGGAAAAAATAGAGGCGGCCAAGGAGTGTTTTACGCGGGCATTGGGCCTGAACCCCGATTACACCGACGCCTTGAAAAATCTCGCCAATGCGCTGATGAGCGAAGGCGACCTGGACCAGGCGGCGCACGTCTATGACCAGGCCATCACCTTGCAACCGGCGGATACGGGCTTGCGCATCAATCGCGCCATGCTGCTGCCGGTGATTCCCAAATCGGTCAATGAAATCAAGCATTACCGGGATGAAATGGTGAAAAATCTGGACGCCCTGATGGCACAGGAAGGCAACTTCGGCAATCTGGGCGAACCGTCAATCGAAGCCGGTGTGACCGGGTTTTACCTGGCCTACGGGGCCCTGAACGACGTTCCCGTGGTCTGCAAGATCACCGAAATGTACGCTAAATTGTGTCCGCGCCTGACCTGGACCGCCGATCATTGCCAGCCTGAAAGCGAAGCGGAGAGGTCCGAAAAGTATCGCATCGGTTTCCTGTCGCACCATTTTCACAATCACACCATTGGCAAGTTGAACCGGGGCTTTATCGAACATTTCGACCGGAATCGTTTCGACGTGATTGTCTTTCGCACCGGGTCGATCGATGATTCAGGCTCGCAAGCTATTGAAAAAGCGGCGGACAAGGTCGTCCATTTGCCGGAAAACCTGGATGCAGCGCAGCGCCTGGTGGCCCATGAAAGGCTCGATCTTCTGTTCTATCCCGACACCGGCATGGACGCCTTCACCTACTATCTGGCCTACGCCCGCCTGGCCCCGGTCCAGGTCACCAGTTGGGGCCATCCGATCAGTACCGGCATCGCCAACATGGATTATTATGTTTCATCGCACGATCTGGAAACCGACCGGGGCGACGATCATTACCGGGAAACCTTGGTCCGCCTGAAATACCCGCCGACCTGTTATGCCCGTCCGGAAAAGGTTGATCTGACCCTGAACCGGGCCGATTTCGGCCTGCCCGAAG
>CBFDVE010000028.1:0-12878 GCA_965613205.1 uncultured Rhodospirillaceae bacterium | reverse complement strand
CAGGTGAGCCATCCGCACGAGGCGTTCTGGTCCCGTGCGCCAAGGAATTCGAAAAGATTGACGGCCTCATCGAAGAGGCGAAAGCCCTGTGGCAGGCCGAAGCTCCAAAAGCACCGCAGGGACGTATTCACAATTCCTGGGGATGCGTCGGCGCCTTGTTCGGGCAGAAACCGGCAAACTCAAATTTGATGAAAGACTGGACAGATTTCTTTTGGGAAAAGAACGCCCGGAGCCTTTCGGTCGTAGATTCAGACGGGAAACTGAGTATCCCTTGGCCGAAAACAATGGATGGGCAGCCAGTCGATTTAGATGTGATTTTGGCGACGGCCACGGACCCGACGGATACAGAGCCGCCTACAGCGCAAGCCATTGCCGGCGCATGGATTGGCCAGTGTGAATGGCACGAACACTACTTCTTTAATAATGTTAAGCATGGAATCCGCACGTCGGAAGACAGCGAAATTTGGCGCAAGATCGAAAAGTGTTCGCCGTGTTGGCTCAAGGAAGAAGCGTATAAGGAAGCAATTGAGATTCTACGATCAGAAGAAACGGCACATGGCTAAAAAGGTCATTTAAAATTGATTGGCCATCTGTTCCAATAAAAAATGGAATCCGCAAGGAGCGGATGCGAGGTACGAGTGGAGCGCGCCGCGGGCGCTCGGCCAAGCGCAAGGTTCCCGGCGGACCCGCAAGAGCGCCACTTGAAGGCGCGGGACCGAGTATGCCCTTGCGCCGCCGTCAATGTACAAAATGGCATTCTTTCAGGGACAGACACCCCGTTCGCTTCGGCCAGGGCCAGATCGAACAGGCCATCGGTGGTCCCGGCCTTGACCTTGCGGCTGATGCTTCTATGGGCAAAAATATCGGCGATCTTGCCGACCGAAACCACGTCGCCACCGGCCCCGCTGACCCGGTCCAGCAGGGTCTCGCCGTGGGGCGGAATGGTCAGGTCGCGGCGATTGGCCGTGCGCTTGAAGGTGGCCGCGTCTTCGCCCGTAAAGGGGCGGGCGATGACCCGGCCAATACCCAGCGGTCTGAGGATTTCTTCCGCCGCCTGACACACGCTATAAAGCCGATCCAGGCCGAAGTGTTCTTCGTGGGCGGCGATCTGAAAGACCGAATCGGCCGAGGTGTAACAAATGGGCTTGCCGGTGGCGATGTGTTCGGCCCCCAGTTCCTCGATGATCCGGGTGCCCGAGGCATGACGGTCGCCGAGGATGCCGAATAGATCGCAGCGCTCGATCAGGGCGGCAATGATCGGGGCGGGGAAACAAGGCTGGGTCTTGGCAAAGAAGCCCCAGTCGAACAACACCGGCAGGCCGGCCATTTCCCAATGACCGCTGGGGGTGTCCTTGCCATAGCTGAGTTCGGCGGCGTAACCATAGGCCGCCGTGATGTCGCCACTGTCTTGCAATCCCGGTGGCATGTCGCCCCGGCTGGCCGCTGCCGCCCGGCCCAGGCCCAGCCGGGTCAGGTTTGGCAGGTGCAGCGGTCCTGATCGCAAGCCATCGCCATCGGCTTTGCCTTGATCGCAAAATTCGGCAATGTGGCCGAGCGTATCGGCCCCCACATCGTCGAATTTATGAGCATCTGCGGTGGCCCCAATGCCTAAGGAATCGATCACCAGAATGAACGCCCGACTCACCGTGAAGGCTCCAATCGAACGGTTTTCAGCACCATGTTTCCAGCGCGGGCGACCTCGCCCGAAACCGAAATCGCCGCCCGCAGTTCGGCGCACGCCTGGTCGGCGGCATCATCGCTGGCGGCATGGATCATGGCCAGGGGTCGATCGGGGCCAACGGTTTGCCCCGGCGCACACACATCGGCCAGGCCGACGGCGTAGTCAATGGCATCGGACGCCCGCCGCCGTCCACCGCCCAAACCAACCACCGCGACCCCGACGGCGCGGGTATCGACTTTTGACACCGGGGCAACGCTATCGGCAAAACACGGTTTGATCACCGGGGCCGAGGGTAAATGGGTTTCATATTTTTCCATGAAATCGGCCGGACCGCCCAGGGCCGTTACCATGGCGGCGAATTTTTCGGCAGCCGCTCCGCTGTCCAGCGCGGCCAGTGCTTTCGTGCGCGCCTCATCGACATTTTCCGCAATACCGCCCAGATGCAGCATTTCGGCGGCCAGGGAAATAACGCAATCCTGCAAGCGGGCCTCCGCCTTGCCGGTCAGGAACCAGACCGTTTCGAGGACTTCCAGCCCGTTGCCCACATGGCTTCCCAACACCTGGTTCATGTCGGTGATCAGGGCGGATGTTTTCATGCCCGCCCCGTTGGCCACCCGGACAATGCTGTCGGCCAGTTCGGTCGCCATTTCCATGGTATCGGCGAACGCGCCGGAGCCGGTTTTTACGTCCATGACCAGGCCTTCGAGCCCGGCGGCCAGCTTTTTTGACAAAATTGACGCGGTGATCAGAGGCACGGATTCCACCGTCGCCGTGACATCGCGAATACCATAGAACCGTTTGTCGGCGGGGGCCAGGCTGGCAGTCTGACCAATAATAGCGCAACCCACTTGTTTGACCGTGGCCCGGAACAGATCGCTATCGGGCACCGTGCTATAGCCGGGAATGGCATCCAGTTTATCCAGCGTGCCGCCGGTGTGGCCGAGACCCCGGCCCGATATCATCGGCACATAGCCGCCGCAGGCGGCGACAATGGGGGCCAGCATCAAACTGACCTTATCGCCGACGCCGCCGGTGGAATGTTTATCCAGTACCGGGCCATTCAGATCCAGATCATGCCAGTGCAGGGTTTCCCCCGACCCGACCATTTCGCGGGTCAGGGCAATCCGTTCGTCCATGGTCATGCCCTGGAAAAACACCGCCATGGCAAACGCGGCGATCTGCCCTTCGCTGATGCTTTCATCGGCCAGACCCTTGACCATGAAGGCGATTTCGGCTTCGTCGAGAATGCCGCCGTCACGCTTTTTACGGATGATTTCCTGAGGCAACAGCATGGGGTCAGTCTCCCCGACCGGCCAGATACCCGGTCAACAGTTGCTGCACAGACTTTGCCGCCACGGCGGCATTGGTCATGGTCTGGGCGTGGCTCAACTCGGTATCACTCATTCCGGCGGCGGCATTGGTGATGATCGACAGAGCGCCGACCCGCAAGCCCGCGTGACGGGCCAGGATCACTTCCGGCACCGTCGACATGCCGACCGCATTGGCCCCCATCAACCCGGCGGCGCGAATTTCCGCCGGGGTTTCAAAATGCGGCCCGCAAAACCACATGTAGACGCCTTCGTGCAGGGTCAGGCCCTGTTGCCTGGCCTGGGCCTGAAAGGCGGCACGAATATCCAGATCATAAGCCGTGCTTAGATCAACGAAACGGTCGTCACCCGGTTCGCCAAACAGGGGCGAGGTGCCGGTGAAACTGATATGGTCGGTGATCATCATGACGCTGCCCGGACCCGCCTGCGGATTAAGACTGCCCGCCGCGTTGGTCACGATCAGGCTATCGCAGCCAAGCCCGGCGAGCACCCGCACCGGGGTTTTCATGGCGTCCGCCCGGCCACTTTCGTAGTAATGCGCCCGGCCCTGCATGACCGCCACGGTAGCCCCGCCGACCCGACCCAAAACTAGTCGCCCGGCATGACCGGCGACACCGGGTTTTGGAAATCCGGGCAGGTCGCCATAAGAAATGGTGATCGCATCTTCGACGCTGTCGACAAAATCGCCCAGGCCCGAGCCCAAAATAATCCCGGTTACCGGCACCAGGCCGCCGCCGCGTTCGGTGACGACGGCGATGGCCTGTTCGATGTCCGTGCTCACGACTCTTCTCCTGATAAATTTTCCGGGCCGAACGACAAGGGCAGTAATTCGCCCAATGTTAAGGTTTGGCGCAATCCTTCAGGGCCACAGACATGGATCGGAATATCATCGGCGGCAAATTCCCGTATGCGCTGTCGGCAACCACCGCAGGGCGTCACCAGGGCATCGCCGCCACCGATCACGCAGACTTCGACAATAGATGTTTCGCCATCCATAACCATCGCCGATATGGCCGAAGCCTCGGCGCAGCAGCCCTGCGGGTAGGCGGCATTTTCCACATTACAGCCGCCATACAACCCGCCATCGGCGCCGCGCACGGCGGCCCCCACGGCAAAATTCGAATAGGGCGCATAGGCCTTTTCCATGGCCTCTTTGGCGGTGACGAACAGGGCTGCGTCCATGCTAGTACCCACTATCATAAAAGGATGGCACGTTGGACGGCTTTGCAGGTTTCTCGGCAAGGCGCGGGTTTCGCCGTGATGCCAAAGCATCACAAGAGACACGCAACGCAGTCCGAGGGGCCTGCAAAGCCGCCCTTCGGGTCACTTTACAAGACCTCTGGAGGGCGTCAAACCCACTTGACGATGCCCCGGCATCGCCGGCGCGGCTTTTCCTACCCGGAAGTCTTGTAAAGTGATCCAACGTGTCATCCTTTTATGATAGTGGGTACTAGTGCGGCCTATTCGCCGTTCGGATCCAAGGGCTTAAGGTCCTGATCCTCGTCCGGGTCGAGCAGATGAGAGGCGGATGGCAGGATGCCGTCTTCAGCACCCTCTTCGCCCATTGCCGGATCTATGGCGGCCAGCAGATCGCCTTTGACCCGGTAGGCATCAATCGCCGGACGACTGTCGAGCAACCCGGCGGCTTTCAATTCATCCATGCCCGGCAGATCCTTGATACTTTCCAGGCCGAAATGATCGAGGAAGGCGTCCGTGGTGCCCCAGGTAACCGGCCGACCCGGTGTTTTGCGGCGCCCCCGGGGATGGACCCAGCCCCGTTCGAACAAAGTGTCGAGCGTCCCCTTGCTCAATCCGACGCCTCTGATTTCTTCCACTTCGGCCCGCGTCACCGGTTGGTGATAGGCGATGATGGCCAGGGTTTCGACCGTCGCCCGGCCCAGTTTGCGGGCGATTTCGATTTCCCGTTCCAGCACCGGCCTGAGATCATCGGCGGTGCGAAAAGCCCACGAACTACCGGTCCGGAGCAGATGAATTCCGCGCCCGGCATAGTCTTGTTTAAGGGTTTCCAGCAGGGCCGGCACGTCGGCGTCGTCCGGCATCCGCGAGATCAGCGTTTTTTGCGCCAGCGGCTCGGCGGAAGCGAACAGGATCGCCTCCAGCAACCTTGAATTATGTTCCGGTGTGTCGTTCATGGGCCGTGCTTACTCGTCAATTTGATTGTCGTTGTCGTTCATGCGATCGGGGGAGCGATCGGTTTCGATGTCTTCCGCTGTACTGCGGATATAGATCGGCGCGAAGGGTTCATGCTGGCGCAATTTCAATTTACCTTGTCGCGCCATTTCCAGGCTCGCCGTAAAGGTCGAGGCAACGGCAGACCGATAGGTCAAGTCCTGATCCAGTCCCGCAGGCAGATAAGAGGACAGGGTCTTCCAGTCCGGCAGATTGCCGACCAGGGCGGCCAATCTCTCAAGCGCGTCATCGACGCTGTGCAGGGTCCAGGGTTCGATATGCAGGATGCCATCGGTCCTGGTATTGTTCATGTCGCCATAGCATTTCAGCAAATCGAACAGCGACACTTCGAAGATGGTATGGGCGGTGACCTTGAATTTTTGCGGGGTGCCGCAGGCAAAGAAATCCTGACCCAGTTTGTGGCGCGCCTGTAAACGCGATCCGGCCCGTTGCATGGCTTCCAGGCGGCGCAATTGAAAAGCCAGGGCCTCGGCCATTTCCTCGCCGCTGGGTTCATCTTCGCCGTCCAGATCGGGCAGCAACATGCGCGATTTCAAATAAGCCAGCCAGGCCGCCATGACCAGATAGTCGGCCGCCAGTTCCAGATTGGTCCGTCGCGCTTCGGCAACGAACGCCAGATACTGATCGGCCAGTTGAACGATGGATATCTGGGTGATATCCACTTTTTGATTGCGCGCCAGGGTCAGCAGCACATCTATCGGGCCTTCGAAGCCATCCACATCGACGACGAACGATGTTCCATCCATGGCCAGGGCGACTGGGTCTTCCTCAAATTCTGTGATGTCTTCGGACACGTCAGCCGACTCCGGTAATTTTCAGAATAAGGAATCTAATATAGTCCGCCGGCTCGCCAATCAGTACCCTGAAAACGTCTATTTCAAGGCCCAATTTCGCCCCGACCCACGGCAGCAGGAAGATCGCCCCCAGGACGATGAAAATACCATAGCGTTCGAGCCGGGCCAGCGGCAAGGCCAGATAGTCGGGCAACAGGCCGACGGCGACCCGGCCACCATCCAGGGGCGGTATCGGCACCATATTGAAGACCGCCAGCAACACATTGATCCAGATCGAATTTGTTAAATTATGAGCCATCCACAAAGCCACATTCTGGGGCATGAACTGGATCACATGAAGCAACAGGGCCGAGATCACGGCCAGGCCGATATTGGCCCCCGGCCCGGCCAGGGCGACCAGCACCATGTCGCCCCGGGGGCGGCGCAATTTGCGGAAATTAACCGGCACCGGCTTGGCGAACCCCAGCATGGCGGTGCCGCCCGAGGCCAGCAATAACATCACCGGCAAAAACAAGGTGCCGAACAGGTCAATATGGCGCAGCGGATTGAACGTTACCCGGCCCAGCCTGAGCGCCGTGTCGTCGCCCAGCCGCCAGGCCACATAGCCGTGCGACGCCTCGTGCAGGGTAATGGCCAGCAACAAGGGGATGGCCCAGACGGAGACGGTAAACATCAGATCAGTGGTCGACAATTCAGTCTTTCCCTTCGAGCAATAATTGCAAACGCCGGACCGCTTCGACTGGCGCTTGCTGTTCCGTGACCAACTGATCCCGACGCAGTGCCTCGCCCCGGTCGATGCGGGCGGCGGCGGAATCACTCAAGGCCGAACAGGCCCCGGCCACGGCGACTATTTCATCCATCTTGCCGTTGCAATGCAAAACCACATCACAACCGGCGGCCAGACAGTCACGGGTCCGTCTCGCCATGTCCCCCGATAAAGCCTGCATGGATAGATCATCTGACAACAGGATGCCAGTAAAGCCGATTTGGTCGCGAATGACATCAATAACCTTGGCCGACGTGGTCGCCGGGCAATCCCCGTCAATCGCCTGATAGATCACATGGGCGGTCATCGCCCAGGGCCTGGAGGCGAGCGCGGCAAAGGGGGCGAAATCCGTTTCCTGCAAATCGGCCATGGATGCAGAAACCACCGGCAGCTTCAAATGGCTGTCCACATCGGCCCGGCCATGACCGGGAATGTGTTTAACCACCGGCAGCACGCCACCGTCGAGCAAGCCATCACACACGGCACCGGCCAGGGCGGTGACGATCACCGGGTCGAGGCCATAGGAGCGGTCGCCGATGATCGGGTCGGCATTCACCTGCAACACATCGGCGACAGGGGCGCAATCGACGGTAATGCCCAGATCGAAAAGTTCCCTGGCGATCAGGCTGGCGTTCAATCGGGCCGCTTCAATGGCCCGGTCCAGATCATTTTCGGCCAGTCTGGAAAACAGGGCCGCCGCCGGGGCATCGCGCCAGTGGGGTGGTTTCAGCCGCTGCACCCGGCCCCCTTCCTGGTCGATCAAAACCGGTGCATCGGCCCGCCCGACACAATCGCGCAAATCATCGACCAGGTGCCTGACCTGGTCCGGGGTTTGACAATTGCGGCCGAACAAGATGAACCCCAGGGGGTTGGTCTCGGCAAAAAATTGCCGTTCCTGTGGTTCAAGGCGGGTTCCCTGACAGCCGAAAATCGCCGCCCTGATCATATTACCCACCGGGCCGAACGATCAGGCAGCCAATCTTGCGGGCCGAAAGCCGCTCGCACAATTTTTTCGCAGTCCCTTCACTGGCCAGAGGCCCGGCTCGCAATCGATAGAAGATGCCCTTGTCGGCACCCAGATCGACCCGAATGACGTTCAGGATCAGGCCGTTCAGCAAATCGCCGTTTTTCTTTTTCAGGCGGGCCCATTCTCCTTGCGCTCCGTCTTGCGAACGCACGGCGGCCAATTGGACCCGGTAGACCTTGACCGGTTCCGCCGTCTTGGTTACGGGAGTTGCCGGCGGCGGCGGGGTTGCGGTTTTGGCCACCTCCTCGATTTTCGGAATGGTCGCCGGGCTGACAATGGGGTCGGCGACTTGTTTTTCGATCACGTCAGGGGCCGCCGCCGGGGCCACCTCGGCGACCGGTGCCGGTGGGGCCAGGGGCGCTTCCGGGCGGGGCAGCAGCCGTTCGACCCGTACATCCTGCTCGCCGCCTTTGAGGCGTTCGTAAACCAGTTTATCGCGGTCCGGAATGGCCATGCCGCCCGGATTATCGGGCCGGACCTTAACCGGGCCTTCGGCGGCGCGAATGATCGGAATATCACCTTCGGCCCCGGCCAGCAGCTTGTCGCCGTACAAATACCAACCGGCCCCGGCGCTGGCTCCGGCCAGCACCAGCAGAGTCAGGATCAGGCCAAAGCGTCGTTTCGGAGAGCTGCGGTGGACTTGCTCGAACTCCAGCGCATCGGCCCGGTCGGGGACGATGTCGTTATCTGTTCTATTGCCGGATGAGTTCATCAACGCATTTCCTCGACTGGAACGACTCCGATAACCTCTAACCCCGATGCGATCACGAAAGCGGCCCCCCTGACAAGGGCCAATCTTGCCAACGTCATGTCTGGGTCACCCGGCAGGATGAAACGCAGGGTGGCATCGTCGTTGCCCTGGTTCCACAGGCCGTGCAATTCGGCCGCCAGTTCGCCCAGATAATAGGCCACCCGGTGTGGTTCGTGGGCCAGTGCCGCACTTTCCACCAGCCGGGGCCAGCCGGCCATCAACTTGATCAGGGCCAGTTCGCCCGCATGGTCGAGCCTGTGCAGATCGGCCCTGGCGAGATTTTCCGGCGACAGTTGATCGCCCGTGAACATTTGAGCGGCGTGACGCAGGACCGAGCAGACGCGGGCGTGGGCATACTGCACATAAAACACCGGGTTATCGCGGGACTGCTCGGTGACTTTGGTCAGGTCAAATTCAAGCTGGGCATCGTTTTTGCGGGTCAGCATGATAAACCGCACCACATCCTTGCCGACCTGATCGATGACATCGCGCATGGCAATGAAGGTGCCCGCCCGTTTCGACATTTTCACCGGTTTGCCGTCTTCCAGCAAATTGACCATCTGGCATAGTTTAATATCCAGATCGCCCTCGCCTTCGGTCAGGGCCTTGACCGCGGCGGTCATGCGTTTGACATAGCCGCCATGATCGGCGCCCCAGACATTGATCATAATATTGAAGCCACGCCGGAATTTGTCTTCGTGGTTGGCCATGTCGGTGGCGAAATAGGTCCAGCTTCCGTCTGATTTTTTCACCGGGCGGTCGATATCGTCGCCAAAATCCGTCGCCTTGAACAGGGTCTGTTGACGCGGTTGCCAGTCGTCGGGCACGCGGCCCTTGGGCGGATCCAACACCCCTTCGTAAATAAGACCACGCGCCGACAGGCTATCAATGGCCTGTTCGACGCCGCCCCGGCCGACCAGTTCCCGTTCGGATGTAAAGACATCGTGAACGACCCCCATGGCGGCCAGATCGGACCGGATCAGGTCCATCATGTCGTCTATTGCAAAAAGGGCCAGGGGTTCCAGCCAGTCTTTTTCCGGCCCGTCTTTCCATTTGTCGCCATCGGTCTTGACCAGTTTTTCCGCGCTCGGGATCAGATAGTCGCCGGGATAGAGCCCCTCGGCCATGTCGCCGACGGTTTCCCCGAGCGCCTGCAAATAGCGGTGGTGCAGGGAGCGCGCCAGATTATCGACCTGGGCCCCGGCATCGTTGATGTAGTATTCACGGGTCACATCGTACCCGGCCTTGGCCAGCAGGGACGCCAGCGCATCGCCGACCACGGCACCGCGACCGTGGCCCACATGTAAAGGGCCGGTCGGATTGGTCGAGACATATTCGACGTTGACCCGAGCCCCACCGCCGAGCATCGACTGGCCATAGGACGTTCCGACTTCGAGGATTTCCTTCAGTCGATCATGCCAAAAAGACTGCTCCAGCCGAATGTTGATAAATCCGGGTCCGGCGATTTCCGCCGAGACCACCGAGTCCAATGCGGCAATAGGGCCGAGTATTTTTTCCGCCAGATGACGGGGTTTCAGGCCCGCCGGTTTGGCCAGCAACATCGCCACATTGGTGGTCAGGTCGCCATGACTGGGGTCGCGGGGTGGCTCCACGCCGACACGGGACAAATCCATGCCACCGGCAAAGTCACCGGCAAATTCACCGGCATCGATCAGGGATTGAACCACGCCACGCACGGCGTGGCCAAAATGCTCAAATAAATTCAAGAGATTCTCGCCTGTACATCAAACAGTTTTTTATATTCGTCCATGGCGTAGCGGTCGGTCATTCCGGCGATATAGTCGGCCACCGCCTGGGCCGTGACCTGGGTATCGGGGCCATCGGTCTTGTCCCGCCATTCGCCGGGCAGACATTCCGGTTCGCTGACCAGCAACTTGAACAATTCGCGGACCACCCGCTTGGCCTTGGACGACATGCGATTGAGCTTGTAATGCCGATACATGTTGTCGAACAGGAATTTCTTTAGCGCCGCGTCGTTAGCCCGCATTGTTTCGGAAAAACCGGCAATGGATTGTTTGTGATCACGTATGTCGGCAACCGATTTAGCCCCCAGATCGGCCAGTCGTGATGTGGTTTCGGCCAGGATATCGTTGACCATATCGCCGATCATGCGCCGCACCGCTTCGTGAATGGTGCGCGACTGGCCCAGGCCCGGATAGGCTTTTTTAACCGCCGCGAAAACCGGCCCGGCCAAAGGCACATCGGCCAGGTCTTCGATGCTGAACAGTCCGGCCCGCAAGCCATCATCAATATCGTGGTTGTTGTAGGCCACATCATCGGACACGGCGGCGATTTGCGCTTCGGCACTGGCAAAACCAGCCAATTCGAGAGCGTCCTTATCGGCATATTCGGAAATACCGCGCGGCAGGTCTTCCGCCCCCTGCCCCGGCTGCAACAGCGGCCCGTTATGCTTGACCACGCCTTCCAGGGTTTCCCAGGTCAGATTCAACCCGTTGAAATCGGCGTAGCGTTCTTCCAGCAGGGTGATCACCCTGAGCGACTGGGCGTTGTGATCGAAGCCGCCATAGGGCTCCAACATTTCCTGCAAGGCGTCTTCCCCGGCATGGCCGAAGGGCGGATGGCCAAGATCATGGGCCAGGGCCAGGGTTTCGCCCAGGTCTTCGTTCAGGTTCAGCACCCGGCACAAGGAACGGGTGATCTGCGAGACTTCCAGGCTGTGGGTCAGCCGAGTACGAAAAAAATCCCCTTCGTGGTTGACGAACACCTGGGTCTTGTATTCCAGCCGCCGAAAAGCGCCGCAGTGGATAATGCGGTCCCGGTCGCGCTGGAAACAGGTCCGCGTCGGACTGTCCGGTTCGGCGTATAACCGACCCCGGCTGTGCTCCGGATGGCAGGCATAGTCGGCCAGTGGCGACGGGTTTGATCGGGGCGAGGTCATGGCCCGGAAGATAAAGGGCCGCAGCCTTTCAGGCAACGGTCAAGGACAGAAAAATTGCCGCCCCGCAATTCAGTCTTTGACATTCGACAAATCCACCCTAAATCACTATGATACAGCAACATTCGAAGCCCCAGACAGACGGACCATTGCCATGCCAGACACCGGACAGGACATCGCCCAAATCAGCATTTCAGACAATGCGGTGACGCGAATCTCGGCTTTGATCGCGGCCGAGGAAAAGGCCGGAATGCGCTTGCGGGTGTCGGTTTCCGGTGGCGGCTGTTCCGGCTTCCAGTACGGTTTTAGCCTTGATAACGCCAAAAACGACGACGATCTGCTGTTTGAAAAAAGCGATGTGCAGGTGATTGTCGATGAAATATCGCTCGATTACCTGAAAGGGTCTGAACTGGATTACGTGGAAGACCTGATCGGGTCCTACTTCGCCATGAAAAACCCGAACGCCACCTCGACCTGCGGCTGCGGATCTTCGTTTGCCGTCTAAGTCTCGACCATGACCAAAATCGCCAGCTGGAATGTCAATTCCGTCAAGGCCAGGCTGCAACACCTGATCCGGTGGCTGGGTGATTTCGACCCCGATGTGGTTCTGTTGCAGGAACTCAAGTGCATCGAAGACAATTTCCCCAAACTGGAAATCGAAGATGCCGGCTATAACGTCGCCGTGGTCGGCCAGAAGAGCTATAACGGCGTCGCCATCCTGTCGAAGTCCCCTATCGACACTGAACTGACCGCCCTGCCTGGTGATGCGGCGGACGAACAGGCCCGCTACATCGAAGCCTTTACCGGCAATGTGCGGGTGGCGTCCATCTATCTGCCCAACGGCAACCCCATACCGGGCGAAAAATTCGACTACAAACTGGCCTGGCTGGAACGCCTGTACGACCACGTCAAAGACCTGCTGACCGGCCAAGATGTGTTCGTTCTGGGCGGCGACTACAATGTCATCCAACTGGACGGCGATGTGCACGACCCCAGGGCATTTGAAAATGACGCCCTGTTCCAGCCCCAGTCCCGCGCCGCGCTCAGAAAAATCATCTATCTTGGTCTGACGGACGCTTTTCGCGCATTGAGCGTCGAAACCGGGCTTTATTCATGGTGGGGATACCAGGCCGGGGGCTGGCCGAAAGACCATGGGGTGCTAATTGACCATCTGCTGCTCAGTCCGCAGGCCGCCGATAAGCTGATCACCTGCCAAATCGACCGCACCCCGCGCGGCTGGGAAAAAGCATCGGACCACACACCGATCTGGTGTGATCTGAAACTTTAGGACCGTCGAAAATACGGTCAACAGACGAGTTTCAAATGCCGATACCCCGCCGTGCAGCGGGGGGGGGGACGCACCCGTTGCGGATTGACCGGGATTTCTGAATAGCTACAATGGA
>CBFDVE010000027.1:0-13111 GCA_965613205.1 uncultured Rhodospirillaceae bacterium | reverse complement strand
GTAATCGAAGCCGCCCACCAGTGCATGACCACCAGGGGCATCCACAAGGCCGGCGTCAGCATGGTCACATCGACCATGCTGGGGGCCTTTCGCGACGATCCATCGACCCGCCGGGAATTTCTGGCCATGGTCGATAGCCGCACCAGCGGCGCGGTTTAAGTATCAGAATTCTTGCGGTTTTTAGTGCAACAGCCTATCAAGGCGGATGGATTTACGACCCGTTTTCCTGATCATTGGCATCTTGTTATCGGCCCTGGCGGTCAGCATGGTGGTGCCCGCAGTTGTCGATGCCCTGGCGGGCAATCCCGATTGGCAGGTGTTTGCCGTGTCGGCCGCGGTGACCCTTTTTGTCGGCGTTGCCATGGCGCTAACATCGCGCAGCGGCGGCCTCCATTTGACCGTGCGCCAGGCCTTTGTCATGACCACTCTAAGCTGGTTGGTGATGACCGTATTCGCCGCCCTGCCGCTGGCTTTTTCGGAACTTGACCTAAGCTATACGGACGCCTTCTTCGAAGCCATGTCCGGCATCACGACGACCGGATCGACGGTGATCACCGGCCTCGATTCGGCACCGCCGGGGATTCTGCTGTGGCGCGCCTTGTTGCAATGGCTGGGTGGCATCGGCATCATTGTCATGGCCATCGCCATTTTTCCCATGCTGCGGGTCGGTGGCATGCAATTGTTTCGCATGGAACCTTCCGACCAGTCGGACAAGGCCGTGCCGCGGGCGACTCATATCGCCAGTTCCATCGCCGCCATCTATTTGCTGCTGAGTATTGTCTTGGCCTTTGCCTATTGGCTGGCCGGGATGAGCGGTTTTGACGCCATCGCCCATGCCATGACGACCATCGCCACGGGTGGGTTTTCGACCAAGGATGGATCCATAGGCTACCTGGACAATGCCGCCGTTGATATTATTGCCACGCTGGGCATGATCATGGGGGGATTGCCGTTTATCCTGTATCTCAAAACCGTTCAGGGCAATCCCATGGCCTTGTGGAACGATTCACAGGTCCAGTGGTTTATATCCATCATTATCGCCATTGTCCTGTCGGTTACCGCCTGGCTGTGGTTTTCCGGCGGTCACGATCCGGTTCAGGCCCTGCGCTATTCGGCCTTTAATGTAGTGTCGATCATTACCGGCACCGGCTACGTCAACACTAACTACGGTCTTTGGGGCGGCCTTACCGTGCCCGTCTTCTTTTTCATCATGTTCATCGGCGGCTGCGCCGGATCGACCACTTGCGGCATTAAAATATTCCGCTTCCAGGTGTTGTATTCCGCCGCCCGGACCCAGATCCATCACCTGCTGCAACCCCATGGGGTGTTCATTCCCTATTACAATCGACGCCCGATTTCCGATGAAGTCATCGTTTCGGTGTTAAGTTTCTTTTTTGTCTTCGGCTTGAGTTTTGCCTTGTTGGCCATTGGCCTGGGCATGTTGGGGCTGGATTTCCTGACCGCCGTATCCAGTGCCGCCACCGCCATTTCCAATGTCGGTCCGGCCCTTGGTTCCATTGCCGGGCCATCGGCAACCTTTCAATCCATGCCCGATGCCGCCAAGTGGCTGTTGTCGGCTGGAATGCTGCTCGGTCGGCTGGAATTATTTACCGTGATTGTCATGTTCACCCGCTCGTTCTGGCGCGGCTGAACCTGACTTATTTTAGCCACTTGCCCAGGTAGCGGCGAATATTCTTTTCCATTTCCCTGTTGAAATCGTTCATCACCGCCTCTGTCAGATTAAACCAGGCCTGTTCGCGCTGGTTGACGTTGGCGTCTTCGCGAACGGTGATCGACCGTTTGACGTTGGCGCGCGCAAAACCCAGACGGTTCGCGGCGCTATCGCGAATTTCCAGGGTGGCACTGATACGGGCTTCATAGCGTTCCGACTGTTGCCTGGTGAAAGCGCCGCTCAGCCCTTTTTTCCGGGCCAGGGTAGTTTCCATGACCGACGCATCGGTAATGATCAAACGAACATCGCCCGGCCCCCCCGCCGATGTCACCCGACCGCTCAGCCACCGGCCCAAAGCATTTGCCGGCGAGACAGGAAACAGATGGTCCACATTCGGTTTTGCCAAAGGGGCCTTGTAGTCAAGCGCCACGACCACGGCCCCCACTCGAAAAACCAGCGGTTGCAGGTGCGAATAGGTCAGGTCGGGCATTTGCTGCGATGGCAAACTGGATTCACATCCTGCAAGCGCCAGGATCATTATCAATATCGAGGTAAGACTCCGCCAAGATTGTCCGCGCGACATTAATTTTCCCCCTTGGGTTTATTCTTCATCTTCTTCATCTTCATCTTCATCGTCATCTTCTTCATCGTCATCTTCTTCATCCCTGCCGCGCAAATTGCGGATTGCCAGAAAGACGCCGATGGCTCCCATGAGGAAAAATACCGAGGCGACGATAATCGCCCAAAACACCAGATTTTCGGTTTTTTCCTCGGCCGAAACTTCTTCTTGTTGCTCTTCGACCGGGTCTTTTTCGGCGGCTGTTTTTTCACTCTCGGCGGTTTTCTTGACCGTTTTGGGTTTCCTCGTCGAACCCGATTGCCGACGTTTGGAGGACCCGACGGCCTTTTGCTTGTCCTTCAATGTCATTGTCGAAAATGTAATATCACCCGCGCACAAGCGACGAAGGTCGTCGTCATTGTCGAGCCTCAGGGTCGGAATGGAACGGGCCGACAAGCGGCCCTTGGAAACCGGATAATAGCCCAGCACGTTACCGATCCTGCCGCTTGCACCGATCTTGAAACCAACATTATCGACCCGGCCATCGTTGTCCAGATCGACCGTAAAAACACCGGTCAATGTGGTTTTTTGACCGCCAATATTATGTTCACCGGCTTTCCAGAAATCCGTCAGTTCCCGGTCGCAGCGAAAGGCCGGTTTCGTCTCGGCTTCTTTCTCGTTCGGCGCGGCACTGTCTGCTGCCGGTTTTGCTATTTCCTCGGGCTGAACTCCCTTGGTGGGGGTCGATGGTGCATCTCCGTTTGCGGGAGGTGTCGGCAATCCTGCCTTTTCATAGTCGGCCTTGTATTTGGTTACTTTGGCGGCCCCGCCCTCCGGGTCGTTGGAAATTCTCACGCCAGAAGCGGCTGCGACCGGCGGCGCAGGTTCGCCCTCGACCGGTTGTTGAACAACTTGTGGCTCGGTAGGGGTCGGTTCCGTCGCCGGCGCTTCCTCGACTTTCGGTTTCTTTTCGGCCCGCTGAATCGGCAGGGGCGCGACTTCCCGTTCGGACGCACCGAAGCCCAGATCCGGCAGGGCGCCCTGCCGCCGTTGCAATCCCGGCAAGGGTTGATCGTTTCTATTCAAAAGAGATTTACGTCTGACCCTGATTTCCGATCGGGGCGCTTGCAGGGCGGCCGGAGGCAGTGCGATACCGCGCTCGGCCGGTCGCGGCAAAATGATATTGCGGGCGAACCAGGCCTCGGCCGGTTCGGCACAGAAATCGTCGCCCCACTCGATGCGGACTTTCTGGGATTGCAGTTCCAGACGCAGCCGGTAGTCGTCTCCCGCCTTCAACCGTCCGGCCAACTCGCCGCACTCCAGCTCGGCAGCGACAGCCGGAACGTGAACACCCACGACGATCTGGCCGACGACGACGGCAAACGCCCAGGCACGCATTCTGTTCATGTCATTTTTCTTGCCATCTGCCCGACATAGCAGATCATCATTAAGACCCTATGAATATGGCTCGCCCGAGCCCAGGCACCAGGCCAGAATCCCCTTCTGGGCATGTAACCGGTTTTCGGCTTCGTCCCAGACCACGGATTGGGGTCCGTCGATGACCGAGGCGGTCACTTCTTCGCCCCGGTGCGCGGGCAGGCAGTGCATGAACAGGGCGTCCGCATTGGCCAGCGCCATCAGGCGGTCATCGACTTGAAACGAGGCCAGCATATTGTGGCGCGAGGTCGTGTCCTTGTCACCCATGGAAACCCAGGTATCGGTGACAATGCAATCGGCCCCGGCGGCGGCCACATCGGCCTGATCACAAAGGGTCACATCGCCACCTTCCCGCCTGGCCCAGTCGAGCAGGTCGGCAGGCGGGCTCAGTTCAGCCGGACAGGCCAGTCGCAAAGAAAACCCGAACCGCACGGCGGCCTGAATCCACGATGTCGCCATGTTGTTGCCATCGCCGCTCCAGGCCACGGTTTTACCGGCTATCGGGCCGCGGTGTTCCTCGAAGGTCATGACATCGGCCATCAACTGGCACGGGTGACTGGCATCGGTCAGGCCGTTGATCACCGGCACCGTGGCAAAGGCCGCCAGTTCATCGAGCTTGGCCGGATCATCGGTGCGGATCATGATGATATCGACAAAACGCGACAAAACGCGGGCCGTATCGGCGACAGTTTCGCCGTGGCCCATCTGGCTGGAAGCGCCATCCAGCACAATCACCTGGCCACCCAGTTGGGCCATTCCCACTTCGAACGAGACCCGGGTGCGGGTCGATGGTTTCTCGAAAATCATGACCAGTGTCTTGCCCTGCAAAGGTTTATCGACCCCCTTGCCATTCTTAAATCCGGTGCCGATGTCGAGAACCGTGCGCAGGGTTGCCGTGTCCAGTTTATTGAGATCGAGAAAATGGTTAAGGTTCGGCATCGCTTACCCTTCCTCCAATTCACGGCAGGCCTGGGACAGTATCCCGAGGGCCTGGTCAATATGGCTTTGATCGATGATCAGGGGCGGCAACAACCGGATCACATTTTCCGCTGCGGCCACGGTGAGCAATCCCAGATCATGCAGTTTGGCCCGCAGCACGGTGTTTTCAACGACGCAATCCAGGCCGATCATCAAACCGGCACCGCGCACATCGCGGATGATTTTCCCATGCTCGGCGACGAGGCCCCGCAAACCCTGCCACAGGTGTTCGGCAACGTCATCGACGCGTTTCAGAAAGCCCGGTTCGGTCATCACATCGAGCACCGAATTGGCCACCGTCATGGCCAGCGGATTGCCGCCAAACGTGGTGCCGTGACTGCCAGCGGTCAGGGCCGTGGCGACCTTTTCCACGGCCAGGCAGGCACCAACGGGAAAACCCCCGCCGAGCCCCTTGGCCAGGGCCATGACATCGGGCGCGACGCCGGACCATTGATAAGCAAACATCTTGCCGGTGCGGCCCATACCGCACTGGATTTCGTCATAGAACAGCAACAGGCCGAATTCATCGGCAATGGCGCGCAGGCCTTTCAGGTAATCGGTAGTCGCCACATGGATGCCGCCTTCACCCTGCACCGGTTCGATCAGGATCGCCGCCGTTTCCGCCGTAATGGCGGCCCGCATTTCATTCAAGTTACCGAACGCCACCTGATCGAAACCATCAACCTTGGGGGCAAACCCGGCCAGATGCTTTTGCTGGCCGCCGGCGGCGATGGTCGCCAGGGTCCGGCCATGGAAGGCGTTGACGCAGGTGATCACCCGGTAGCGTTCCGCATTCCCGGTGTCACTGTGATATTTGCGGATCATTTTCAGCCCGCATTCGATCGCTTCGGCCCCGGAATTGGCGAAAAAGGCACTGTCGGCAAAGCTTAGCCCAACCAGCCGGTCAGCCAGTTTCTGCTGGCCCGGAATATGATACATGTTCGAGGTATGCCACAACTTGCCGACCTGGTCTTGCAGGGTTTTAACCAGGTGCGGGTGACAATGGCCAAGCGCGTTGACGGCGATACCGGCGGCGAAATCCAGGTAACGCCGACCGCTTTGATCGAACAGATAGGCGCCTTCGCCGCGCTCGAATGAAATATCATATTTCGCGTAAGTTGGCATCAGGGTTGGGATCACGTCGAACTCTCCTTCAAGGCGTCCGGCCATGGGCTCGCCACCCGCCGGGAAAGCCGGGCAGTATCTAAACCTTGGGCGGCGAAGTCAACGCAGGAATCAGGGCTTTAAGCGGTAGCCGGTGATGAACATTCGCCGACAGATCAGCCACAGGCAAAAATTGACGCCGGCCATGACCGCCACACCGACCAGTGGGTCCACATCGGAAGAGCCGATAAAGCCATATCGGAAGCCATCGATCATGTAAAAAAACGGATTGAACTGGGCCACGGTTTGCCAGGTTTCCGGCAATCGTGTGATCGAATAAAAGGTCCCCGACAGGAATGACAGGGGGGTCACGACAAAATTGGTCACGGCCGCAATATGGTCGAACTTTTCCGCCCAGATGCCGCCGATCATGCCCAACTGGGACAGCATCATCGAGGCCATGATCCCGTGGAACAGGATATAGCCGATGGAATAAATATGGACCGGCACGAACAGGCTCATGGCCAGGGCGACGACGCAGCCAACCACAATGCCGCGGGTGGCCCCGCCCAGCGCAATGGTCAGGGTCAGTTCATCGGCGGTAAAGGGCGGCATCAGGGTATCGACGATATTGCCTTGAATCTTGGAAACCACAATCGACGACGACGTGTTGGTGTAGGCGTTCTGGGAAATCGCCATCATCATCAAACCGGGTGCCAGAAATTCCAGGAACGGCACGCCGCCAACCATCGCCCCGGCCCGGCTGCCGATGGCCAGGGAAAATACCGCCAGGAACAACAGGGTGGTGATCATCGGAGCGACCAGAGTCTGGGAATAGACTTTAGTAAAGCGCCGCACTTCGCGCAGATACAAATTCCACACGCCGATCCAGTTGGCGTCGCCGGGATGGTTCCAGCCGGCTTGTTTCATGACCAGTCTCTTTCCTGCTATCTTTTTGAGTTGGGTCGCGTTGCTTCATATATAATAAATGTCCTGGCAAAACACCATCCCCGGCCCTTATCCATGACCTTCCCCTCCGGCACAAAAAAGAAAAAGATCAAGACCGCCCGCAAGATGACGCCAGGTCGGCTGGAAAACATCGCCCTGCATCATCTCGACCGCTATGCCACGTCGGCGGAGAACCTGCGCCAGGTGCTCAGTCGGCGAGCCTGGAAATCGGCCCGCGACAATGATACAGACCTGGACCAATACAAGACCTGGATCGATGATCTGATTGCCCGCTACCAGGTTTCGGGCCTGCTTGACGATGCCACCTATGCCCGTGCCCAGAGCGAAACCCTGCACCGGCGCGGCAAATCGATCCGCGCCATTGCTGCCGTGCTGCTGAAAAAAGGGGTCCCCGGATACCTTGTTGACGAAGCCTTGGCCAGTCTTGCCAATGACACCGAAGATCCGGACCTGATGGCCGCGCTGGGTTACGCCCGCCGCCGCCGGTTCGGCCCCTACCGGACCAGGGACATCGACGACAAGGGCCGCCATAAGGAACTGGCCGCCCTGGCCCGGGCCGGGTTTTCCTACGCCATCGCCAACCGCATTATCAATGCCGAAACTGTTGAAGAAATCGAACAGGGTGGTTAAAAGACAACATCAATTGAGGAGAAAAACAATCCCATGACCGTCACCCTGTATCACAATCCCCGATGTTCCAAATCCCGCCAAACACTTGGTTTACTTGAAGAATATGGCATTGATCTGAATATCATCGAATACCTGAACGACCCACCCAGCGCCGCCGAACTAAAGGAAATTCTGGCCCTGCTGGCCATCACCCCGGCGGATTTGCTGCGCCGGAAAGAAGCCCGTGAAGCAGGCATCGACCAATCCCAGGACGACGACACCCTGATCGCCGCCATGGTCGCCAATCCCATCGTTATCGAACGGCCCATTGTGGTCGCCAATGGTCAGGCCAGGATCGGCCGCCCGCCGGAAAGCGTGCTCGAAATTATCTAGAAACCCCGGCTCCAGGCCGGGCGCAGTTGGCTATTGTCCTGGCGCGCGCCATTGATCTGGGCCAGCAAACGGTCTTTGTCTTTCGGTAGATTACCCGCCAGAGGCAGGGCGTTGGAGGCGTGATTAGAGCGGAATATGACCGGGCGGGGCGGGTTGATCCCGGCCACCAGGCGGTCCAGTTCGACCAGGGTGCCGGCATCCGATTGCCACTGAAAGCTGTCGCCGAAGCGCTCGAACCGGTCCATGAAGCGCCCGGCCACATCTTCTTCCAGCCCCAGTTGCAGGGTCGACAGAAACGTCGGCGGGGTCTTGTTGATCAGGGCCACCGTGCCGTCAATATGTTGCCGCCACAGACCCCGACCGCCCAGACCCAGTATGACGGTTGCCGAGACCCGGATGCCAGCGGCGGCGGCTTTTTGCAAGGCCGTGGCCATGGACCTGGGCGAGGCCCCTTTGGTGATCCGCTTGAGAATTTCCGGGGCCCCGGATTCGATCCCGACGTATATCAGGTTCAGCTTCAGCGCCTTCAACTCGGTCAGGTCATCGGCACTTTTTCGCAGCAGGTTGACCGGAGTGGCATAACACGACACCCGTTGCAGGGCCGGAAACGTGGCCGCCAGTTTTTCCAGAATCCGCCGCAGGTCATCGATGGGCAGGACCATGGCGTCGCCATCGGCCAGGAAAACCCGGTGGGCATCGGGCCATTCAAGGGCGAAAGCGTCAATACCTGGTCCACGGGCCGGGCCAGAAAATCTTTGCTCTTGTACATGGAACAGAACGAACATTCGTTGAACGAACAGCCATAAGTCGCCTGAATGATCAGGTTGGGGCCTTCCGAAGGCGGCCGATACAGCGGCATGTCATAATCAAATAACGTCATCGCACCCCGAAGTACGGCGCTGGACCATTGTGGTCAACATTTTGTTTACCCTATGAAGGTAAGTTACCATCAGATCAATTGCCAACGATTGCGCCAAGGGAGTGCGGTTTGAAAAAATCCGAACGCAAATTCAGCGATGGCCAGGTCATCTTCCGTGAAAGCGATCCGAGCGAGTCGGTGTTCGTTATCGTCAAGGGCAATGTGGAACTGAGCAAGAACGGCGAGAAGGGTCCGATCATGCTGGCCATGCTGGGCGTCGGTGAAGTGTTCGGTGAAATGGGTATTCTCGATAAGGGGTTGCGCAGTGCCTCGGCCCTAGCCATCGGCGATACGGTGCTGGAAGAAACCGGGCGTCAGGATTTTCTCGAAGCGATCAGGAATGAACCGGAAATGGCGATCGCCATCATGGGCAAACTGGTCGAACGGCTACGCCGCGCCAACGACATGCTGGCCCATCCGACAACGGTGGAAAAACCGGCAAGATCATCATCGGGCATGTCCATGTTCGGCATGTTGAAAAGCATCATTTCATCGCCCCGCAGCGGCGGCGAACAAATCGAAATTCGCATAGCCCCGATGACCGGCGAGGTCAAGGAAGCCGCCGTGGGGCAAACCCGCCATATCATTTCGGCACTCGGTAAACGCAAGGGGATCCGGGTTCGGGCGCAAGGCAAGATGCCCGAGATCGATCCTGAACTACACCCGGAAGACAAGGCCAGAGTATTCACCGGGCACGCCCGCAAACTGCTCATCAGCAAAGGCGACGATGTCATGGTCTGGGGCGATATACCGAGTCCGGGGACGACTATTTACCTGCATTTCGTTTCCGCCGCACCCGATGAGGAAGATCGACCAGGAAGTTTTCTCGCCACTACCACATTGACCCTGCCGGTGGATTTCGGCCCGGAGTTTTCCGAACTGCTGCTCGCCGTTACCCTGGCCGCCACGGCGGCGGCGAGCGAAAGCAAACGCATGCAACTGGCCCAGGCCCTGTCCGAAGCCCTGTACGCGGCCATGCCCGCCGTGCAGAACCTGCCCCAGGATTTAACCACCCGGGAACGGGCGGCCATTCAATTATGCTACGGCAATGCGGTCGCCACCATGTGTTTGCAGCGTGGCACCGGCGATCTTTTCCAGGTCGCCGCCGAAACCTACCGCGGTGCCCTGGTTCAGCTATCGGTGGAAGAATCACAATCCGACTGGGCCCTGGCCCACATGCACCTGGGCTCGGTGCTGCAAACCATTGGCGAGCGCAGCGGCGAAACCGATGTGTTGAGCAGTGCGGTTGAAGCCTTCGACAACGCCCTTAAGGTTTTTACCAAAGCGAGCTATCCGGTGCAGTGGGCTTCCATGCAAAACCGCCTGGGGCTTGTTCTTTACAAGCTCGATATGAATACCGGCGGCACCGATATGCTAAAGCACGCCCTGACCGCCTTTCAGGCCGCCCTGCAGGTTTTCAATCGCCAGGCCTACCCTTTGCGCTGGGCCGAAGTGATGAATAATTTTGGCCAGGCGGCGCAGATTCTTGGCGATCAACTGCGCAATACGGAAGTCCTGCAAAAGGCCGTCGATGCCTGCCGCAGTGCGCTCGAAGTCCGTCGCAGGGACAGCGAGCCGATGCTGTGGGCGGCGTCCCAGAACAACCTGGGCTCGGCCCTGTTTCTGCTTGGCCGCATGATCGACGAAGCCGAAGAATTGCGCCATGCGGTCGAGGCCTTTAGTGACGCCAGCAAAACATACCGGGTCCATGGGGCCAACAAACTGGCCTCTGTCGCCGATAAAAATTTGGCCCGGGCGGAAGAATTGCTGGCTGAACTGGAAGGGCTGCAACCGCGGCGGCACAAGGAAATTCCGGCCCTGCACTGGGAACAGGGCGACGAAGAATAAGGCCGGACTATTGCCGCGGTGGCGGCCTGTATCGGGCCGTGTAAACCCGGCAATTGGAATAGCCGTCATTGTAGAAATGATAGGTCGTATCATTCCGGGCCAGGCCGTTTGGGTCGCGCAGATTATAGGCCTGGGTGGCAATACCGGTAATCCCCCGGCCCTTGTCGCCGGTAAATCCAATATGCAGATTTTGCACTTTTAACTGATTGAACTGGTTGTGTTGACAGGCGGTCGACAATTGCGGATCGAGTGTTCCGACGTTACCGATGGGAAGTCTGGTTTTAAGAAACCTCGCCGCGCTTGCCGGGCCGGACGGCACTAAAAATCCGGCAGATCCAAAGGTAATGCAAAGTATCCACACAAGTATTCTGGTTGACATCTTCACAGTATATCTCACTTCGATGTTTATTGCAGTGCCATTAGGCGAAATCTGAAAAATCGACTACCTTGCCATCCGAATTCGCCTCCTCCTGCAAAAATCAGTCCAGAAGATTCCCGTGACCCAAGCCAGATACACCGGCCTTCGCGCCTATATGTTTTTGACCATCACCGCCCTGTGCTGGGGCGGCAATACGGTGCTGGCGCGACTGGCGGTCGGCGAGGTTTCGCCCATGGTTGTTGTTGCCATGCGCTGGATTTCGGTGCTGGCCCTGCTGCTGGTGCTGGCCCGAAAACACCTGCAACGGGACTGGCCGGAGATGCGGATGCGATTGCCTTATCTGGCGGCCATGGGAGCCGTTGGCTATACCGGCTTCAATTCCCTGTTTTATATTGCCGCCCATTCCACCACCGCTATAAACCTGGGCATTATCCAGGGCGCGGTGCCGGGTTTCGTGTTGCTCGGCACCCTTGTCTTTTATCGCACTCCGATCGGCTTGTTGCGGTCCTGTGGCGTCATCCTGACCATGATCGGGGTGGTCATTGTCGGTTCCGGTGGTGATATGGATCGCCTGATGGCGCTGGCTTTCAACTTCGGCGATGTCATTATGATCGGCGCCTGTTTCCTCTATGCCGGATATACCCTCGGCCTGCGCAATCGACCGCAGGTCTCGCCGCTGAGTATGTTGACGGTCATGGCCGGGGCCGCCTTTGCCGCCTCGCTACCCCTGGTCGCCATCGAGGCTTCGGTCGGGCAATTGTTAATGCCGACGGCCACGGGCTGGGTGGTGATCGGCCTGATCACCCTGTTCCCGTCATTCCTGGCGCAGATTTTCTTTATTCGCGGGGTCGAACTGCTCGGCCCCGCTCGCGCCGGGGTGTTTATCAACCTGGTCCCCGTGTTCGCCTCCCTGTTCGCGGTGGCTTTCCTGAATGAATCCTTCGAGGCCTTTCACGGCGTCGCCCTGGCCCTGGTGCTGGGCGGTATCTGGTTGTCGGAACGGGGCAAATCATAGCCCTAGAATGGCGGCCATGATTGCCATCGGTGGCGCAACAGACCGTGACCGCCGCCGGGTCACCCTGGGTGGCCAGCAATCGCGCCAACCCATAGGCCCCGCCCAGGGCCTTGAAACTGCCGAGACCGAAACGCCCAGCTTCGTCTTTGTAATAGACAGCGCCGACGCCGATAGACGCGGCAAGGCCTGTCAGGCTGATCAAGGGTGTCGGTTGATAGCCGGGCCATGAGCCGATGGTTGCCATGGCCGCAAGATGGTCTGCCGGATTGAGCACAGCCGCCTGTTCAGGCCCATAAACCGCGCCGGGGTCATAAAGCCCGTTCAGGCAAAGATCGATCATTTGATTGTGCTCCAAAGAAGGGCGGCCTTCAATGAACGGAACAGGCATCAGTCGGCCGGTGCCCAGGCGGACATGGCGTCGTGCTTCATTTTGCGTTGCTTGTTCTTTTCCAGCTTCCGGTTGTGACCGAAAGCGGCTGATTCCCACGAGCCGTACATGGGGTTGGCGATCATGATCCACTTGCTGCCCCACATGTCCCGGGTTTGTTTCATCACCGCTTCCCGTTCGGCGATGGAACCACCATAGGAATCCGTGAAATCGCTCAGGTTGTCGCCAACCACAATGACCAGCCGGTAGTTGGCCGTGATGTAGGCCCGGCGCGGGCTTTTGCTGGACGAATTCCAGGCTTCTTTTTCCTGGCGCAGCAGGACCGTATCTTCGGACGTATCGATGGGATAGCCCAGCGCCAACAGGTTTTTCCGTGTGCCTTTTTCCAAATGCGCCTTGCGGTTGGATACGTAGAATACCTTGACGCCTTTCGAGCCGGCGTACTTGATGAAATCCAGGGATCCGGGGATTGCCAGCGAAGTCGCGGAATCGACAAACGGCCCCCAGGTCTTGGAACCATAGCTTTTGTCATTGTTGATCAGCCAGGCTTCATAGGAGGAATTATCGAGCACGGTTTCATCGATATCGAGCATCACCGCCGGGGGTTTATCGGCGAAGCTACCCATTTGTTCAGCCGGGGCAGCGGTCCACGATTTATCGGCCAAAGATGCCTCCAGCATGATCCTGGCCAACCTGTACATGGCGACGCTGTTGGCCTTGAATTCGGCCGATGTCTGGGGGTCCACAGGGTCGCGTTCAAAATATCGTTCTGCGGCATCTCCTGTGCCTAGAGCGCTTCCGAGTTATTATGAACCATTCTGATGGGGTAGATGGGCTTGCT
>CBFDVE010000026.1:0-13375 GCA_965613205.1 uncultured Rhodospirillaceae bacterium | reverse complement strand
GAGGGGAGTTTCGCGTGCCATATTCTTAATCTTTGTTCTTTATCTTTGTTCCTGCCGCTGCTTACCAGCGGTAATGGGAGAAAGCCTTGTTGGCTTCGGCCATTTTGTGTGTGTCTTCACGTTTCTTGACCGAGGCGCCGCGATTGTTGGCGGCATCCATCAGTTCACCGGACAGGCGTTCGGTCATGGTGTTTTCCGAGCGTTTACGGGCGAGTGCCACCAACCAGCGAATGGCCAGGGCCTGACGCCGTTCGTTGCGCACTTCGACCGGCACCTGATAGGTCGCGCCACCGACCCGGCGGGACCGCACTTCGACGGACGGCTTAACGTTATCAATGGCTTCGTGGAAGGTTTGCAGCGGGTCCTGGCCGGTTTTCGCCTGCATCAGGTCGAAAGCGCCATAGACGATCTTTTCGGCAATGGATTTTTTACCATCCAACATCAGGTTGTTGGTAAATTTCGACAGCACCAGATCACCATATTTGGGATCTGGCAGAATTTCGCGTTTTACGGCTGCATGACGACGGGACATTCTTCAACGATCCTTATTTGGGGCGCTTGGCACCGTATTTTGAACGGCGCTGACGGCGATCGGGAATGCCCTGGGTGTCAAGGGTTCCGCGAATAACGTGATAACGGACACCGGGAAGATCCTTGACCCGGCCGCCGCGAATCAGAACGACCGAGTGTTCCTGCAAATTGTGACCTTCGCCCGGAATGTAGCTGGTCACTTCGAAGCCGTTGGTCAGGCGAACACGGGCAACCTTACGCAGTGCCGAGTTCGGCTTTTTCGGCGTCGTCGTATAAACGCGCGTACAAACGCCGCGTTTTTGCGGGCAACTTTCCAGCGCCGGGACGTTGGTCCGAACGAACGGCGACTTGCGGGGCTTGCGAACCAATTGGTTGATCGTGGGCATTCCGTATTACCTTTAAAAACCACTCAAAACAGGCGGAAAACCGCCCCGTGAAACGACATGACATAAGTTGTTTCTCCCATGTCGGGAGTAACATAAATCCCTCCATCGGTACGCCTGAGTACCCCGGAAGGACCTGCCAAACTATAATTTCGCTTTCCAGAGGAGCCTGCGTCTAAACCGAAAAGGTTCACCACCAGGCCCCCGCGGAGGAAGCCGGATACTAGTTAGGCCGCCCCATGCAGTCAAGTAAAAGAATCACTGATTTTTTGAGCGTTTCCGCGGGCTTTCGGCGAGGCATCATTTGCCCCGGCAAAAAAAAGCGGCGCCCGGAAAGAATCTTCCCGAGCGCCGCCGATTGAGGACCGGTTCAAGGACTGTTCAGGCGTCGCTTTCGGCCGCCGAAACGGCTTCTTTCGCGGCTTCGGCATCAATCGCCTCGGCCACGGCCAGGGCTTCCGCGTCGGCCGCCAGGTCGGCAGCGATTTCAACGGAAGCATTCTCACCGGCCTTTTTAGCCAGTTCGGCAAGTTCCGCATCGCGGTCAAAAGCGATCACGCGCAGCTTGTTCATGATACTGCCTGTACCGGCCGGGATCAGCCGGCCGACAATGACATTTTCCTTCAGTCCGACCAGGTTATCGATCTTGCCAGAAACGGCGGCTTCGGTCAGCACTCGGGTTGTTTCCTGGAACGAGGCCGCCGAAATGAACGACTTGGTCTGCAGGCTGGCCTTGGTAATGCCTTGCAGCACCGGCAGGGATTTGGCTTCCTTGCCGCCGTCGGCCTTGGTCCTGCGGTTCTCGGCCTCGAAATCCAACCGGTCGATCAATTCACCGACCAGGAAGGTGGTATTTCCGCCGTCAACCACTTCGACTTTTTGCAACATCTGGCGAACGATCACTTCGATGTGCTTGTCGTTGATTTTAACGCCCTGCAATCGGTACACATCCTGGATTTCCTTGATCAGGTAATCGGCCAGGGCTTCTACCCCCAGCACCCGCAGAATATCATGAGGCACCGGGTTGCCGTCCATCAGGGCATCACCGACACCGACATAATCGCCTTCCTGAATACTGATGTGTTTGCCCTTGGGCACCATGTATTCATGGGGTTCCAGGCTTTCATCGGTGGGGATAACGATAATCCGGCGCTTGTTCTTGTAGTCCTTGCCGAATTCGATGCGGCCATCGATTTCGCTGATGATGGCGAAATCCTTGGGCTTGCGGGCTTCGAACAGTTCCGCAACCCGAGGCAGACCACCGGTGATGTCGCGGGTTTTCGCCGATTCCTTGGGGATTCGGGCCAACACGTCGCCGGCATGGAGTTCCTGGCCATTTTCCACGGACAGGATGGAATCGACGGACAGGAAATAGCGGGCTTCCACACCGGTATCCAGTATGATGACGTCGCCTTTCTTGTCGCGCAGGGTAATGCGCGGTCGCAATTCGTCGCCCTTGGATTGGGTTTTCCAGTCGATAACGACTTTCGAACTGAGGCCGGTGGCATCATCCAAGCGATCCTCAACGGTCAGGCCATCGATCAAATCGACATAGTTGGCGGTGCCATTTTGTTCGGTGATGATGGGCAGTGTGTAGGGATCCCATTCGGCCATTTTGGCACCACGTTTGATCTTGACCTTGTCCCTGGTCAACAGCTTGGCGCCATAAGGAATGCGGTGACGGGCACGTTCGCGATTTTTTTCATCGATCAGCACGACTTCCGCATTACGGCTCATCACCACTTTGCCGCCGGAACTGTCTTTGACCGTGGTGCAGTTGATCAGTTTGACCTTGCCATCGCTGGCGGCTTCGATTTTCGAGACTTCACCGCCCCCGGTCACCGCCCCACCAATGTGGAAGGTGCGCATGGTCAACTGGGTGCCGGGCTCGCCGATGGACTGGGCGGCGATAACGCCAACCGCTTCACCGATGTTGACTTTGGTGCCACGGGCCAGGTCGCGGCCATAACAGGCGCCACAACAGCCATAGAGGGATTCGCACGTCAGCACGGACCTGATCTGGACGGTTTCCACTTCCGCTTCCTCGATGGCCAGGGAGATGTCTTCATCGGTTAACGTGCCGGCCTTGGCGATCACATCATTGGTCACCGGATGGATCACATCTTCGGCCATGGTGCGGCCCAAAATCTGTTCCGACAGGGGCGAGACGATGTTACCGCCTTCGATAACGGCCCTGGCGGTCAGGCTGTTTTTGGTCTTGCAGTCTTGTTCCTTGACAATGCAATCCTGGGCAACATCGACAAGACGGCGGGTCAGATAGCCCGAGTTGGCGGTTTTCAGCGCCGTATCGGCCAGGCCCTTGCGGGCGCCGTGGGTGGAATTGAAATATTCCAGCACCGACAGGCCTTCCTTGAAGTTGGAAATGATCGGCGTTTCGATGATTTCCCCGGACGGCTTGGCCATCAGGCCCCGCATCCCGGCAAGCTGCTTCATCTGGGCGGCCGACCCACGGGCCCCGGAATGGGCCATCATGTAAACCGAATTGACCTGTTCGCCCTTTTTCGGATTGGAAATACGGTTCATCATTTCATCGGCGACCTGGTCCGTACAATGGGACCAGGCATCGACCACCTTGTTGTATTTTTCACCCTGGGTGATCAGGCCATCCTGATATTGCTTTTCGTATTCCTTGATTTTGATTTCCGTATCGCCAACCAGCTTTTCCTTGGTTTCGGGGATCACCAGATCGTCTTTGCCAAAGGAAATACCGGCCCGGCAGGCGTAACTGAAGCCAAGCGCCATCAGGCGGTCGGCGAAGATCACCGTTTCCTTCTGGCCGCAGTGGCGATAGACCTGATCGATAACGTTGGAAACTTCTTTCTTGGTCAGAAGCTGGTTGATGGCCTCAAGCTTGACTCTCGGGTGACGGGGCAGAAGTTCCGACAGCATCATGCGACCGGGCGTGGTTTCGATCCGCGTCACCGTTGGTTTGCCGTCCTCATCGACGGTGTTCAGGCGGCACTGGATCTTGCTGTGCAGGGTGACCGCTTTGGCGTCCAGCGCCTGCTGGATTTCGCCCACATCCATGAACGCCATGCCCTCGCCCACTTCGCCTTCACGTTCCAGGGTCATGTAATAAAGACCGAGAATGATATCCTGGGACGGCACGATAATCGGCTTGCCGCTGGACGGGCTGAGGATGTTGTTGGTCGACATCATTAACACCCGGGCTTCAAGCTGGGCTTCCAGCGATAGCGGCACATGAACCGCCATCTGGTCGCCATCGAAGTCGGCGTTGAACGCGGTACAAACCAGCGGATGAAGCTGGATTGCCTTGCCTTCGATCAGCACCGGTTCGAACGCCTGGATGCCCAGACGGTGCAGGGTCGGTGCCCGGTTCAACATGACCGGGTGTTCGCGGATTACTTCTTCAAGGATATCCCAGACTTCCGGACGTTCCTTTTCCAGCATCCGCTTGGCGGCTTTAATGGTGGTCGCCATGCCGTAGAGTTCCAGCTTCGAATAGATAAAGGGCTTGAACAGTTCCAGCGCCATTTTTTTCGGCAACCCGCATTGATGCAGCATCAGTTCCGGGCCGACAACGATGACCGAACGACCGGAATAATCGACCCGCTTGCCAAGCAGGTTCTGGCGGAACCGGCCCTGCTTGCCCTTGAGCATGTCGGACAGGGATTTAAGCGGCCGCTTGTTGGCACCGGTAATGGCGCGACCGCGACGGCCATTGTCGAACAGGGCATCGACGGATTCCTGTAACATGCGCTTTTCGTTGCGAACGATGATTTCCGGCGCGCGCAATTCGATCAGCCGTTTCAGGCGGTTGTTGCGGTTGATCACCCGACGGTACAAATCGTTCAGATCAGAAGTCGCAAACCGACCGCCATCGAGCGGCACCAGGGGGCGCAGTTCGGGCGGAATAACCGGGATCACTTCCAGGATCATCCATTCCGGGCGAGCCCCGGACGAGATAAAGGATTCAACCAGTTTCAGGCGCTTGACGAATTTTTTGCGCTTGGCTTCGGAATTGGTTTCCCGCAGGTCCGTGCGCAGCACTTCCAGTTCTTCATCGAGAACAATGGCTTTCAGCATCTCGCGAATGGCTTCGGCGCCGATACCGACACTGAAGGCGTCTTCGCCATATTCATCGACCGCGTTCTGGTAAGCGTCTTCGCTGAGCAGTTCGTGCATTTTCATCGGCGTCAAACCGGGTTCGACGACCACGTAGTTTTCGAAATACAGCACCCGTTCCAGATCTTTCAGGGTCATATCCAGCAACAGGCCGATGCGCGACGGCAAGGACTTCATGAACCAGATATGGGCCACCGGCGAGGCCAGTTCGATGTGGCCCATGCGTTCGCGGCGAACCTTTTGCAGGGTCACTTCGACGCCACACTTTTCGCATGTGATGCCTTTGTACTTCATGCGTTTGTACTTGCCGCACAGGCATTCGTAATCCTTGGTCGGGCCAAAGATGCGGGCACAGAACAGGCCGTCCCGTTCCGGCTTGAAGGTCCGGTAGTTAATGGTTTCCGGCTTCTTTATTTCACCGAACGACCACGACCGGATGCGTTCCGGCGAGGCGATGGAAATGCGGATAAGGTCAAACTGCTGGGTGCCGCTGACCTGCCCAAAAACTTTTGTCAATTCATTCATATTGTTGTCTCCTTGAAGAGGCTTTCAGGCAATCAGTTCAGTTCTACGTTCAGGCACAGGGAATGTAATTCCTTGACCAGCACGTTGAAGGATTCGGGGATTCCGGCTTCAAACGAATCGTCACCGCGGACAATGGCTTCGTAAACCTTGGTTCGACCCGACACGTCATCGGATTTGACCGTCAGCATTTCCTGCAAGGTGTACGAGGCACCGTAGGCTTCCAGTGCCCACACTTCCATTTCACCGAAGCGCTGGCCACCGAACTGGGCCTTGCCGCCCAAGGGCTGCTGGGTGACCAGGCTGTAGGGCCCAATCGACCGGGCATGGATTTTGTCATCGACCAGATGGTGCAGCTTGAGGATATAGATGTAGCCCACCGTGACTTTGCGGTCGAACGGTTCGCCCGTGCGGCCATCAATCAGGGTCATCTGACCGGATGTATCAAGGCCGGCTTTTTCAAGCATATCGTTGATATCGACTTCGTGGGCGCCGTCGAACACCGGGGTCGCCATGGGCACCCCGTCACGCAGGTTGTTGGACATTTCGACCACTTCGTCGTCATCCAGCGGGCCGACCTTGTTCTTGTATTCCCGATCACCGTAGACTTCTTTCAACTTGCTTCGAAGTTTCTTGATATCCACGCCGCGCGCCTCATCGATGATGTCGCCGATCTGCTCGCCCAGCTTGGCGCTGGCCCAGCCCAGATGAGTTTCCAAAATCTGCCCGACGTTCATACGCGAGGGCACACCTAAGGGGTTGAGCACAATATCGACCGGTTGACCATCTTCCAGATAGGGCATGTCTTCTTGCGGCACGATCTTGGAAATAACGCCCTTGTTGCCATGACGTCCGGCCATTTTATCGCCGGGCTGCAATTTGCGTTTAACGGCGATGAAGACTTTGACCATTTTCATCCCCCCCGGCGACAAATCGTCGCCCCGCTGTAACTTGTCAACTTTGTTGTCGAAACGGGCCTGTAGGGCGGCGATACTTTCTTCGAAGTGGCGTTTCAGTTCTTCCACATCTTTCATCACCTTGTCGGTTTCAACGACAATCTGGGCGCACTGGGCGGTGGTGTAGTCGGCCAGCACGTCTTCTGTAATCTTGATACCGGCCTTCAGGCCTTTCGGTCCGCTTGACACTTTGCGGCCCAACAGAAGCTTGCTCAGGCGGGCCTGGAAACTGCGTTCCAGAATCGCCCGTTCATCGTCCCGGTCTTTCGCCAGGCGGTCGATTTCCGAGCGTTCAATGGCCAGGGCGCGTTCATCCTTGTCGACGCCACGGCGCGAGAAGACGCGAACTTCGACCACCGTACCGGCCACGCCGGGGGGCAGTTTCAACGAGGTGTCGCGAACATCGGAAGCTTTTTCACCGAAGATGGCGCGCAGCAGCTTTTCTTCCGGGGTCATCGGGGATTCACCCTTGGGCGTCACTTTGCCGATCAGGATATCGCCCGGTTTGACTTCCGCTCCAATGTAGACAATACCGGCTTCGTCCAGGTTTTTCAGGGCTTCTTCGCCGACATTGGGAATGTCGCGGGTGATTTCTTCCTGACCCAGTTTGGTGTCGCGCGCCATCACTTCGAATTCTTCGATATGGATTGAGGTGAACACATCGTCTTTAACAATGCGTTCGGAAATCAGGATCGAATCTTCGTAGTTGTAGCCATTCCACGGCATGAAGGCGACCAGCACGTTGCGGCCGAGCGCCAGTTCGCCCAGTTCGGTTGACGGGCCATCGGCGATGGTGTCACCGGCCTTGACCAGATCGCCGACCTTCATCAACGGACGCTGATGGAGGAACGTGTTCTGGTTGGAACGCTGGAATTTAAGCAGATTGTATATATCCACACCGGCCGCCGAATGAGACGTTTCCTCGGTCGCGCGAACAACAATGCGGGTGGCATCGACCTGATCGACGATGCCTGAGCGTTTGGCGATGATGGTGGCGCCGGAATCCCGCGCCACCTTGGCTTCCATGCCGGTGCCGACCAGTGGTGCTGCGGCGCGCATCAGCGGAACCGCCTGGCGTTGCATGTTGGATCCCATCAGGGCCCGGTTGGCGTCATCGTTTTCCAGGAACGGGATCAGCGCCGCGGCGACGGATACGAGCTGTTTGGGAGAGACATCCATATAGTGGATTTCTTCCGGCCGGCCCATGACGAATTCGCCGTTCTTGCGGCAACTGACCAGGTCGTGAACGAACTTGCCTTTGGCGTCCACTTCTTCGTTGGCCTGGGCCACGTTGTAGCGCCCTTCTTCCATCGCCGACATGTAAACAACGGTATTGGAGACCTTGCTGTTTTCGACTTTGCGATAGGGTGTTTCGATGAACCCGTACTTGTTGACCCGGGCGAACGTGGCGAGCGAATTGATCAGGCCGATGTTGGGACCTTCAGGGGTCTCGATGGGGCAAATGCGGCCATAGTGGGTCGGGTGCACGTCGCGCACTTCGAAACCGGCCCGTTCGCGGGTCAGGCCGCCCGGCCCCAGGGCCGAGAGACGCCGCTTGTGGGTGATTTCCGACAGCGGATTGGTCTGATCCATAAACTGGGACAGTTGGGACGAGCCGAAGAATTCACGCACCGCAGCGGCGGCCGGTTTGGCGTTGATCAGATCGTGCGGCATGACGGTGTCGATATCGACCGAACTCATGCGTTCGCGAATGGCCCGCTCCATACGCAACAGGCCGATGCGATACTGGTTTTCCATCAGCTCGCCCACCGAGCGCACCCGCCGGTTGCCCAGGTGGTCGATGTCGTCGATCTCGCCACGTCCGTCCTTGAGCTCGACCAGGACCTTGACCACGGCCAGGATATCGTCCTTGCGCAGGACGCGAACCGTGTCTTCGGTTTCGAAGCCCAAGCGCGCGTTCATCTTGACCCGACCGACCGACGACAGATCATAGCGGTCGGAATCGAAGAACAGGCTGTTGAACAGGTTTTCGGCGGTTTCCACGGTCGGCGGCTCACCCGGACGCATGACCCGGTAGATATCGATCAGCGCTTCTTCGCGCAGGGTGTTCTTGTCGACGGCCAGGGTATTGCGCATGTAGGGGCCGACGTTGACGTGATCAATGGCCAGGGTTTCAACCGTGTTGACCTTGGCTTCGGTCAGGGTTTCCATCAGTTCTTCGGTGATTTCTTCTCCGGCCTCGGCGAAAATTTCACCGGTGGCGTCATTGAACAGATCGACCGCCAAGTAGCGGCCGATCATTTCCTCGTCGCTGATCTGCTGTTCGGTCATGCCTTTGGCGGCCAGTTGCTTGATCAGGCGGGGGGTCATTTTGGCGCCGGTTTCGGCGACCACGCGACCGTTCTTGGCGTTGACCAGGTTGCTGCCCAGTTTGCTGCCGCGCAGGCTTTCACCATCGAACGGTGTTTTCCAGCCTTTCTTGGTGCGCTGGTAGGAAATATTACTGTAGAACAGCTTCAGAATATCTTCCGGCGACAGGCCGGTTTTTTCGGCCGCTTCGACGGTCTTATCATCTTTCGCACGTTTGGCGATCAGCTTGTCGGTGGCGTCACTGTTCAAGGCCATCAGCAGGGTCGTCACCGGCAGTTTGCGGCGACGGTCGATGCGTACATAGACAATATCCTTGGCGTCGAATTCGAAATCGAGCCACGAGCCGCGGTAAGGAATGACCCGGGCGGCGAACAGAAACTTGCCTGAAGAGTGGGTCTTGCCCTTGTCGTGATCGAAGAACACGCCCGGCGAGCGATGCATCTGCGAGACAATAACCCGTTCCGTGCCGTTAATGACAAAAGTGCCATGATCGGTCATCAGGGGCATGTCGCCCATGTAAACGTCTTGTTCCTTGATATCGCGGATCGACCGGGCACCGGTGTCTTCGTCGATATCCCAAACCAGAAGGCGCAGGGTGACGCGCAAGGGGGCGGCGTAGGTCATGCCCCGCTGCTGGCATTCTTCGACATCGTATTTCGGTTCATCAAATTCGAAACCGACATATTCAAGGGTGCCGTTTTCGGCGAAATCCCGGATCGGGAAGACCGATTTGAACACCGCTTCCAGGCCGCTGGTCACCCTTTCTTCGGGTGTCATATCGACTTTCAGGAATTTGTCATAAGATGCCTTTTGAACTTCGATCAAGTTCGGCATGGGGGCGATTTCAACCAGTTTACCGAAGAATTTACGTACGCGCTTGCGACCCGTATAGGATTGATCCATTACAAGTTTTTCCTAACACCTGAAAGTCCGGAGACAAGGTTGACTTCGACCACCGCAATCGAAACAACCCGGCCTTCAATTCCTGGACACCCGGAGCCATGCGGCCCATCTCGAGCATCCCGTTTGAAGCAAGCACATCCATTTTCCCGGCCTCGGTAAGGCCTATGCGAACGGAAATGCGGTAACTCGTTCGTTAGATACGAACTTGCCGACGGTGGGAGAGTCCCCTCCGTCGGCGTCGTCCGTTGCCTGGGCACCGCCTGAAACAAGCGGGCCAAACCTTATTTGATTTCGACCGAAGCGCCGGCGCCTTCCAGCTTCTTCTTGATTTCTTCGGCTTCGTCCTTGTTGATACCTTCCTTAACGGCGGCAGGGGCTGATTCAACCAAATCCTTGGCTTCTTTCAGGCCCAGACCGGTGATCGCGCGGACTTCTTTAATGACGTTGATTTTCTTCTCGCCAAAGGACGCCAGGACAACATCAAATTCGGTCTGTTCTTCGGCCGCTTCGGCACCGGCAGCAGCGCCACCGGCGGCGGCAACGGCGACGGGTGCGGCAGCGGAAACGCCCCACTTTTCTTCGAGCATTTTAGAAAGGTCAGCCGCTTCCATCACGGTCAGCCCCGAAAGGTCTTCAACAATCTGTTCCAGATTAGCCATTTTGTATCTCCATTGACTTGAACTGTATTAAACGCATTTGTAAGAATCGAACGTCGTATTAAGCGGCTTCGCCTCATCCCTAAGCGGCTTCGCCTTGGGCTGCCTTGGCACCGATAACACGAGCAACCTGACCACCGGGTGCCTGAAGCACACCTGCAATCCGGGTCGCCGGCGTCGCCAGCATTGCGACGATCTTGGCGCGCAGCTCATCAAGGCTCGGCAAGGCGGCAAGCGCCTTGACAGCATTGACATCGAGCAACTCTTCACCGAGAGCGCCACCAAGGACGACAAGTTTGTCGTTTTTCTTGGCGAAGTTAACGGTGGCCTTGGCGGCGGCTACCGGGTCATCCGAATAGGCTATTGCCGTCGGACCGATAAACATGTCGCTAAGACCACTGAATTTCGTGCCGTCGATGGCACGCCGCGTGAGCCGATTCTTGGTGACTTTAAAGGTCGCCCCCGCCTCGCGCATCTGACCCCGAAGAACGCCAAGTTCGGCCACCGTCAACCCGGAATAATGGGTGACGACGACCATGGCGGCGTCATCGAACGTCTGATGCATGGCAGCGACCAGATCTTCTTTTTGTCCTCGGTCCACTGTTTTCTCCAGCTTCTGTTGGTTCTTTTCCGCAACGCTTGCGAATTGGAACCGCGTTGGACTCAAGCCCTTTGTCTCAAATAAAGGACCAACAAGCCTGTCCAGTGCGTCAGTTCAAGCCGCCTACCCGACTTATCATCGGGGAAAAACGGTTTTTAGCACTGTCTGTGCAGGTGGGCACTCCCATTATGAGGTTGAAAACCTCGCCTACAGTCTTGGACAGGGCGGAACCGGATAAATCCGATCCCTGTCCATCCACCATTCCCAAAAAAGGAGCGGTGGACGTATTGCTTAATCGTCAGCCAAGCAGGCTGGCGATGTTTAACCTGATACCGGGGCCCATGGTGGTACTGACCGTGACCCGTTTCATATATGTCAATTTCACACCGCTCGGCCTGGCCTTGGAAATCGCACCGACGAAAGCCAGCAGATTTTCCGTGATCGCTTCGGCGGAAAAACTGGCCTTGCCCACACCGGCATGAATAATGCCGGCTTTTTCGACGCGAAATTCGATTTGACCGGCTTTCGCCGCCTCGATGGCACCGGCCACATCGGGGGTCACGGTGCCCAGTTTGGGGTTCGGCATCAGTCCTTTGGGGCCCAGCACCTTACCCAGTTGGCCGACCACGGCCATCATGTCCGGGGTGGCGATGCAACGGTCGAAATCTATCTCGCCCTTTTTGATCTTGTCGGCCAGATCTTCGGCGCCGACGAAATCGGCACCGGCATCTTCGGCCTCTTTAACCTTGTCGCCCTTGGCGAACACGGCGACCCGCAGGGATTTACCGGTGCCATGAGGCAGCGAGACGATGCCGCGCACCATCTGATCCGCATGACGGGGATCGACACCCAGGTTCATGGCGATTTCGATGGTTTCATCAAACTTGGTGGTGGCGTTGTCCTTGATCAGCCTGACCGCATCGGCCAGTTCGTAAAGGGTGTTGCGATCAACGCTTTGGTTTGCCTTTTTCAGGCGCTTTCCTGCTTTTGCCATGATCTTACCCTATCACCTCTATGCCCATGGAACGGGCCGAACCCTTGATCATCTGGCACGCCGCATCGAGATCGTTGGCGTTCAGATCGACCATTTTCTTTTCGGCGATTTCACGTACCTGCGCCATGGTCACCCTGCCGACGGTTTCCCGTCCGGCTTCAGACGCACCCTTGGGCAGCTTGGCGGCTTTCTTCAAAAAGAAGCTGGCCGGCGGCGTCTTGGTGGTGAAATCGAATGTCGCATCGACATAAGCGGTGATGACGACCGGGATCGGCATACCTTGTTCAAGGTTCTGGGTCTGGGCGTTGAACGCCTTGCAGAATTCCATGATATTCAAGCCGGCCTGACCCAATGCGGGGCCGATGGGCGGGGACGGGTTGGCCTGGCCAGCCGGCACTTGCAGCTTGACGTAGCCTTTGATTTTCTTAGCCATTTGTTACCTCAGACGAATTGTTGTTACTGAGTGTGTGGTGCGGCCATGGCAGGCCTCCCACACGGTTAATCCGGTACAATCAGAGTTTCTCGACCTGCGAGTATTCCAGTTCCACCGGGGTTGCCCGACCGAAGATGGACACAGCCACTTTCAGCCTTGCGCGTTCTTCATCAATATCTTCGACCGTGCCGTTAAAGGAATTAAACGGACCGTCGCAAACCCGAACCTGTTCACCGACCTCAAACAGGATGGACGGTTTCGGACGGTCGATACCTTCCTGCACCTGGTTCATGATGCGGTCGGCTTCGGCGTTGGTGATCGGTGTCGGCCGGCCCGCCGTGCCTAAAAATCCGGTAACCTTGGGCGTGTTCTTGACCAGATGCCAGGACTCATCGGTCATTTCCATCTGGGCCAGAATATAGCCCGGAAAAAATTTCCGTTCCGAAGTAACCCGCGCCCCACGGCGTAATTCGACCACTTCCTCGACCGGCACCAGAACCTGGGGCAACAGATCAGACATGCCTTTCTGTTCGGCCTGTTCGATGATCGACTGGGCGACCTTTTGTTCGAACCCGGAATAGGCGTGAATGACATACCAGCGCAACGCCATGGTTCAGCCCCCCAACCCGAATATCAGCCGCACCCCGAAGGCCATCAACTGATCGACAAGGAAGAAGAACGTGGCGGCCAGAATGACCATGACAAAAACCATGGCGGTCGAGACGCTGGTTTCCTTGCGGGTCGGCCAGGTCACCTTGGAGGCTTCCTGGCGGACTTCCTGGATAAACTGGGCTGGGTTGATTTTAGCCATATTCTGTGTCGGACCTTGTGTTTTCAATTAACCCGTGTTGCGTTCATGTCGCCGCCTTCCAAAACCGCCGGAAGATGGCAGGGGCAGCAGGGTTCGAACCCGCGACCTACGGTTTTGGAGACCGTCGCTCTACCAACTGAGCTATGC
>CBFDVE010000025.1:0-13586 GCA_965613205.1 uncultured Rhodospirillaceae bacterium | reverse complement strand
GATGAGTTCCTAATGAAGGTCATCAAGGCGTGAAAACGTTCACTCGATTCCCCTGCCTCGTGCGTCCCCTGACAAATTGATGGCGATTTACTGGCCTTGAAAATAGCCTCTGCGACTCTTTTTCCCAATAAGGGGGGCACCGCATTACCGACTTGAATATACTGTTCGGTACGCGGTCCCGAAAAATGAAACCAGTCAGGAAATGACTGAAGACGGGCAGCTTCGCGGACCGTAATAACGCGGTCCTGTTCAGGGTGAATGAAAGCCCCCCAGTGCAAATCACATTTGGTTAATACGGTACTGGAAAGGCCATCTTTTTTCATGCGGCCATAGCGTTTTGTATGGTCGCACCGACGCGCTTTTTTCATGCCCGCGGGCAGCAGTTCAATAGGCACGTCACGCCAACTTCCGCCCTGTGGAATATATTTCATTCGCTCCAGATTGATCTTTGCCAGACGCGGAGCCGCATGATTACCGACGCTACGTAAATCACCTCGCAATTTGCGCTGAAATTGGTTATTTGGAGCATGGCAATACGTCACCATTTCACCGGGATTTTCGCCATTTTCAAGTGGTAACAAGTCCCCAAGAGCATCCCAGACTGTAACGAACGGTTTGAGGCCCAGGCCATGAGTAGGCTCCGGCCAACGAATAGGCAGTCCAACCCGGTTGCCGACAAAGAACACTCTCCGGCGTTCTTGCGGAACCCCATATTCCTCTGCTTTAAGAGTTTTTGTCTCGACCATATAACCGAGGTCATTAAGCCCTGAAATTATGTCTCTTAATGCCTGTCCGCCACCGACCGATTTAATGCCGGTTACATTTTCCAGAACCACCCATTTGGGATTGAGGCCTTCGACAATACGAAGATAATCCCGAAACAAATGACTGCGCGCATCATGCAGGCCCCTCTGGTGATTGTAGACACTGTAAGCCTGACAAGGAGGCCCACCAATGAGGCAATCAAGATCATTCCTCTTTAAATTCGACGCCTGCAAAAAATGCTCAGCAGAAATATCTTCGACAGGCCCATCAAAAAATACTGCTTCATCGTGGGTTTCTGAAAAAGTTTTGCCGGCATGTTGGTTGATATCACTGCCCGCCAAAACACGAAATCCGGCCTGTCGGAAACCTTCCGAAAGCCCTCCCGCGCCACAAAACAGATCTATTGCCGTCGGGCCACCATTATTCATTCTCGATCCTCTCCATTTTTGAATCACCATGGCCTGTTGGCATGTTCACTTTACGTTCTTTGTTCATGCAGCACAAGTAACAAACGTAATTTCACAAAATGATCAGCCCCCTACCCCAAAGCCTGGACAATTTGTTCCGACATCTTCTTGGCGTCGCCGAACAGCATCATGGTGTTGTCGGCGAAGAACAGTTCGTTGTCGACACCGGCATAGCCCGATGCCATCGAGCGCTTGACGAACAGCACCGTGCCGGCTTTTTCCACATCCAGTATCGGCATCCCGTAGATGGCGCTTGTGGTGTCGGTCTTGGCCGCCGGATTGGTCACGTCGTTGGCGCCAATCACGAAGGCCACATCGGCGGACGAAAATTCGTGGTTGATTTCTTCCAGCTCGAACACTTCGTCGTAGGGCACGTTGGCTTCGGCCAGTAGCACGTTCATGTGGCCCGGCATCCGACCGGCCACCGGATGGATGGCATAGGACACATCGACCCCTGCCGCCTTTAAAGTATCGGCCATTTCGCGCAGGGCATGTTGAGCCTGGGCCACGGCCATGCCGTAGCCGGGCACGATAATCACCTTGGAGGCGTTTTTCATCAGGAACGCCGCATCGTCGGCGGCCCCGGATTTGACCGCCCGGTCACCGCCACCACCGGCGGCGGCGGAAGCCGGATCACCTGAGTCACTTCCGAAGCCACCGAGCAGAACATTGAAGATCGACCGGTTCATGCCCTTGCACATGATGTAGGACAGAATGGCCCCGGACGAGCCGACCAACGCGCCGGTAATGATCAGCGCCGGGTTGGACAAGGTGAAGCCGATGCCACAGGCGGCCCAGCCTGAATAGGAATTGAGCATCGACACCACCACCGGCATGTCGGCCCCACCAATGGGGATAATGATCAGAAAGCCGATCAGGAAGGCCAGCGCCGCCAGGGCCCAGAAAATACCTGGCGACTGGCCCTGCACCAGCAAAACAACCAGAACGACGATGGTGATGGCGATCAGGGCGTTCAATTTGTGCTGAACGCCGAAGGTAATCGGCGCGCCGCCCATGATCCCTTGCAGTTTGGCAAAGGCGATAACCGATCCGGAAAAAGTGATGGCGCCGATAACCAGGCCGAGCGAGAGTTCGATCAGGCTGCCCGTGGAAATGTCTCCTGCGCTGCCGATACCAAAGGCCTCGGGCTTGAAAAACGCCGCCGCGGCGACAAACACGGCGGCCAGGCCGACCAGGGAATGAAACGCCGCGATCAGTTGCGGCAGGGATGTCATCTGGATTTTCAGGGCGACCACGGTGCCGATGGCACCACCGATCAACATCGCGCTCAGGATCATCGAATAGCTGACCACACCGGGGTCACTGAGGGCCGTCAGGATGGCGATGACCATGCCGGTGATACCGAGCATATTGCCGGTGCGGGCGGATTCCGGGGAAGACAGGCCGCGCAGGGCGAGGATAAACAGCACCGAGGCGATCAGATAGGCAAAGCCTGTGAAATTGTCAGTCATGCCGGGCGCTCCCTATTTCTTTTTCTTCTTGAACATGCTGAGCATACGCTGGGTGACGATGAAACCGCCGAATATATTGACCGAGGCCAGCATTACCGCCATGAAGCCCATGACTTTCGAAAATTCCATATCCCCCAGTCCCGCCGACAGCAACCCGCCGACGATGATCACCGAAGAAATGGCATTGGTCACCGCCATCAGCGGCGAATGCAGGGCCGGCGTGACGCTCCACACGACATAAAAGCCGATGAAACAGGCGAGCACGAAAACCGTGAACAGGAACAGAAACGATGAGTCGGCGCCGCTCATGGGGGCGGTCGCCAACTGGGTCGCTTCGGCGGCGATGCGCAGGGCGTCTTCCGCCAGTTTTCCCGCATCGTTGGCCAGGCGGGTCGAATTCTCGGCGATGGTTGCCGCGTCCATGGCTCAGGTATCCTTCCGGTTTGATTTGGATTTTGTCGCCTTAACCGGCTTTTTTTTCGCTACCGGTTTGTCTTTCACCATGCGCGGATGAACGATCTTGCCGGCCCGCGTAACCAGAGTTCCGGTAATCACTTCATCTTGCCAGTCGATATTCAAGGTCTTGCTGTCCCCATCGACCAGCGGGCTCAGGAAATTCAGCAGATTGCGGCCAAACAGCGCGCTGGCGTCTTCGGCCAGGCGACCGGGCACGTTGTCGTGGCCGACGATTTTAACGCCGTGCGCATCAACCACTTTGCCCAGTTCCGACAACGGGCAATTGCCGCCCGCCTCGACCGCCAGATCGACGATCACCGAGCCTGGTTTCATCGATTTGACCATGTCTTCGGTGACCAGCACCGGGGCCGGGCGACCGGGGATCAGCGCCGTGGTGATGACGATATCCTGCTTGGTGATATGGTCGGCGACCACTTCTTTTTGTTTGGCGAAATATTCCGGCGGCATTTCCCTGGCATAGCCGGCTTCGGTCTGGGCGTCTTTTTCCATTTCAGGATCGACGGTCAGAAACTTGCCGCCCAGGCTTTCGACCTGTTCCCGGGTCGCCGGGCGAACATCGGTAGCGGTGACCACGGCGCCTAAGCGCTTGGCCGTGGCGATGGCCTGCAACCCGGCCACACCGACCCCCATGATAAAAACTTTCGCCGGGGCAATGGTGCCTGCCGCCGTCATCATCATGGGAAAAGCACGGCCAAAAACGGCGGCCGCGTCCAACACGGATTTATAACCGGCCAGATTGGACTGGGACGACAGAATATCCATGCTTTGGGCCCGCGTGATGCGCGGCATCAGTTCCATGGCGAAGCTGGTGATACCGGCCTTGGCCAGGACCGCCATGTCTTTCGGGTTGGCAACGGCGGAAAGGCCGGCAATCAAAATGGCACCCTTTTTCATCAGTGCCACTTCGTTATGGCCACCCGATGTCAGCGGTCGTTGTATTTTCAGCACAATATCGGCGGCTTTCAGGGCCGATGCCTCGTCTTTGGCGATGCTCGCTCCGGCGTCCTTGTAGGCCTCGTCGGAAAACGAGGCGGTCGCCCCGGCCCCTTTTTCAACGGTCACGGCGAAACCCAGCGCGATCAGCCTTTTGACTGTGTCGGGTGATCCGGCGACGCGGGTTTCACCGGGTTGACGTTCCTTGGCAATAGCAATTTTCATCGGGGAAATTCCTTGCGACCAATCTCTGTCGAATTTATGCACCGTTCGGGGAATTTACTCAAGACCCGCGATAAACCGTTGCAGGCCGACTATGTTGGTCTGGTAGAAGCCGTGATAGTCGGCCAGATTGGCATCGCCTTTGGTCCGGTTGGCAAAATCCTTCATGACCGGCAATTGGCGGCGGGCGAAATCGGCCTGATCGACGCCCGGCAGGCGCGGCAACAGGGTGGTGAAATTAAGCACCACAGTGCCGCCTCGGGCCTTGTTCGCGGCGATTGCCAGCCCGGCGGCAACATTGGGCGCCCCGGCAATCAGGCGATCGGCATAGTCCCGCAAAATGACCGCCTGATCCTGCAATTGCCGCCGTTCATGGTCGAAATCGGCACGCTCGACAATCACTTTGTCACGGTAAACCACGGCGGCGTCGCCGGTAACATCACATTCCCAGCCATCCCTGGGTTTCAGCAAACCAGCCTGGTCCTGTTCACCGCGCACGGGCGAAAAGGGCATGGTTTTGCAGCGCGCCGGTTTGTGGTGGTGAATTTGACAGCGGCCATCCCCGGCCAGGGACGGGCAGTCCATTGACGGTGGCATATAAGATGTCGGCGTGATCAGCACCGCCACCCGCTTGCGTTTGCCAAAAGCCATGGTGGTGCCGAGGCTGGCGGTCAGATCGAATACTCTGGCGCTTTGCCGAACGGTGGTCAGGATCATGGCCAGGGGAAAACGCCCGGCGTTGGCCAGGGCATCGTGCAGGCTTAAGGGTAGCCAGCCCTTGCAGCATTTACCACAGGCGGTGCAATGAAAGTGCCGCTCCATGACATCAGGCACCGCAGCATTTCTTGAATTTCTTGCCCGAGCCGCAGGAACAGGGATCGTTGCGCCCAATCTTGAGCACCGAAACCGGCGGCGATTTCGGATTGTTTTCACCCCCGGCGCACAGCCAGCGGCCATCGACGCGCTTGAATTGCGACAGTTCGTGATGGATGCGGGCCTCGCCACGCAGGCTGAACTTGGCAACGAATTCGATCGACCCGGACGGGTCATCGACCCCGCCACCGGTCACGGTGCGAATGGTCAGCCCCTTCCATTGCGCATCGGCCGCCGTGCTTTCGGCCTCGATCCGGTCGAAGGACAGACGCAGATCTTCGGTCAGGGTGGCGACAAGGTAATCCGTATTGGCCATGGCAAAAGCGGTATAGCGGGATCGTAACAAGGCGACGGCGGTCTGCGGCGCCGTCCCGGCCAGTATAGGGCCGCAGCAATCATCGAAAGATCGTTCAGAGCCGCAGGTACAGTTGGTCATCTTTTGTCAGCCTTCCTGACGTGACATATACTGTCGAATATTGATGATCGTCAAGCCGCTCTTCCACATGGAAATGGCACCGATGGCGGCGATCAGCAGGTGAGACGCGGCGAACACCACGGTGACCATGGCCAGGGCTTCTTCTTCGGCGACCCCGAGCAAGTTCAGGGCAAAAGCGGCGCCGATAACGCCGCCCCCGGGGATACGAATAAATCGCGACATAATCAGCGCGAAGCTGGTGAAAACCATGATGAAAAGATAATACGATGCCGGCAGGACAATACCGAAAGCCTGCCCGGCCCACAGGAAATGGCCGATGGCGATCAGTTTCATGGCCACACTGGCCGCGACCACACCCATGGCTCGCGGGCGCGAGGTCGGCCAGATGATGCCGGTGATCAGGTCTTCGCGCAAACCTTCCAACCTGCCACCGAACGCCCGTTCCAGCCGCTCGAGGGTTTTTCCAATAAACGTATCGCCGGTCGCCAGCTTGTCCTTGAGGCGGAAAATATAGAGAAACATGCCGCCGAACAGGATCAGCGATCCACCCCCGGCGACCGCCAACCAGAGCCTGAGATCGCCATCGATCATGGGCAGGGGGGCGAAAACGATCATCAGTCCGACAATAACGGCAAACACAATGCCGTCAATAAATCGCTCGATGACCGTGGTCGACAGGATGGTGGCGACTGGCAGATTTTCCAGCCGCGCCACCAGCCAGGCCCGGACCAGAGGACTGAGACCCACCGGTGCCAGCATGTTGGCGAAATAGCCCACCATCACCGCGCCGAACAGGCGCAAGGATCCGATGGGGCGCAGGTCATAAAGGATTTGCCGCCATTTCCAGCTACGCACCAATTGTTCCAGGGGGATTGACAGGCCGAGCACCGCCAGCCAGCCCAGGTGCGCATTGATAATAACAGCGGCCAGGCGGTCCACATCGAGGTTTCTGTAAACCACGAACATGCCGCCGATAGCCAGGACGGCCGCGGCAATGGTCCAGATAACCGTGCGTAAGCGGCGCCTTCGACCTGGGTCGTTCACGGCAGGGACACGACCATTTCACGTCGCCCCTGCCAGGCCCGCCAGACCGCCCAGGCGGTGATCACAACGCCCAGTGCCGCCACATAAATTCGCACGGGTTCGAAATAGGTCAACAGTAATTCGCTGCCGAATATCAGCAGCAGGATTTGGTTGCAGATCGGACAGGCGATGCCGACGAACCCGATGATTCCCCCCGCCGTCACCGATTTTGAACTACAAACCGGAATCCGGACGATCACATACAGCCCCATCAGAATGGAGAGGGCGGCCAGCAGGCCGATTTCCCAGCCCCCGGACGGGGTCATGCGAATGAAAAACGGGTTTTCCCAGACCGCCGACACCGTGCCCAGGGCGGCAAACGAGGCGACCGCCACCAGACTGCCTTGCAAGGCGGTGATCCATGGTTTGCGCTCAGGTCTCATTGGTAAATCGCTTTCGCTTTATTGGTGAATGGGGGCGTCGGGGCTGAAGGCATGGAATACGAAGGCGAATTCTATAAAGTAAGGAACGTCCCGTCCAGCCACTTGAGCGACCACGTTGCCGACATCCTTGCCCTCGGCGATGGTGCGGGCGTTGAGGGCGCTGTTCTGACCGGCGGTCCAGGTGAAAACGGTGCCATCAGTGGCCTCGACCCGCTTGTCCTGGCGAATTTTCGCCAGGCTGTAGGCGTAAGTGCGGTCAGGCGTGGAAATGACCCGGGCCATGGCTGCGATATCCTTCGGCATTTCACCCTGGTAGAGGAACGGCAAGGAGGCGTTATCATAGTTGGCATAAGGGTTGACCCCATACTGCCGCATGAACGAATTGTTGGGCACCAGTACGGTCGCATTGGCATCGGCGCGAGCCTTGAAATTGTCCCAGCTTTCCAGCCGGGCCGGAATAATTTTCAACTCCTTGCCGGTCAGCACCCCGGTGATGGCGGTGCCGATGGCCTGTTGCCAGAAACTCTCGGTCTGCCGGTCATACATCAACAAGTCACTAAAGCGCAACCTGCCCGTGGTGCCGAAATCCAGCACCCGGCCATCGAGCCGTCGATCAAAAACAATGGCGGCATTGCACAGCGGGCAGAAGGTGACGGTGATCGGCGTTCCTGCAAAAGTGTCGTTGACGATTTCATGCCAGGTCAGGATGCGGACCGGGTAGGCCCGATACTGGCCGTTCAGCTGGACACCCAGCACGGGTTCGGTGCCGGGCAGGGAATGATCGCGGGCGAGCACGAATTTCGGTTGATCAATGGGCGGAATACCGTCACGGGACGGCCCCCGCCGGAGATGATCTCGCCGGGATCAATCGAGCGGATTGAAAAATCTGCTTTGGGAAATTCCCGCTTCATCGATGCCGGAATTTCGGCCGCCTGGGTTTGCCCAATGGGCATTAAAAACACAAGTAACAGCAGCGCGCAGCGCATCACGGCATCCTTCCAACAGACCCTGCTCGACTCCCCCTGTCTGGTACTGTGCCCTGCCTGATAGGCCCCGTCCACAACCGGTCACGGCATTGTGTTCGCGGGCCAACATCCGTGCTCAGGTGTAAATGTTGGTGTACTTCATGCAGATCACCCGCAGGCAGGAAGCGATGTTTTTATCGTTGGCGATCAGGCATTGATCGTGAATTCGCACGATCAGTTGCGGCAGGGTCATTTTCATGCGTTCGGACATATCTTCCAGCACCGTCCAGAACACCCGTTCCAGGCGAATGGTGGTGCTGTGGCCGTGAATACGGAAGCCACGCTTTTCGGGGATAAATTCGTTGACCTGATCGGTGGTGCAGGCTGTGAACATGTGGCCGAGAAAGTTTTCCGACTCGATTTCGACAAAAATTGACATAAACGCTGACCTGTCCGGAAACGATGTTTGCAATAACTACTACCACCTGATTTTCAATTCAGCTTAGACTTTTTATGTTGGCACAGGCAATTTATTGACAGGCAGGATGACGGCGTTATGGATTTCTTCAAAAAGACCCTGGATCCGGTAATCGCGATGAGCGCCATCGCGGTGCTGGATATTTTCCTGTTTCTGATTATTGGCGCGTGGACCGTCGGCGGCGGCGAAACCATGATGACCGGCCTGATCGCCGAGTTCTTCATGGGTGATGACCTGAAACGCCTGCCGTTTTGGAATCTGGTGTTCGTGCCCGATGCTGGCTACTGGAAAATATATATCAGCCTGGGCATGTTGTTCGGGTCCTTCGTCGGGGCCAAACTAAGCAACGAATTTTATTTGCGATTTCCCCGCCGGGTTTCGGAATGGGCGATGATCACCATCGGTGGTCTGCTTATGGGCATCGGCATCCGGCTGGCATTTATCTGCAATGTATCGACCTTTTTTGGCCTCACTCCGCAGATGAATCTGGGTGGATACCTGGCCATCAGCGGCATCATCGCCGGGGCCTGGTTCGGTTCCATCATCTACAAAAAAGTATTGGAGGGCTGAGCCGTGTCTGTAGTCGCCGAAAGCATCATCGCCTTTATTTTTGGATCTGTCGTTGGCTTGCTGATTCAGCGCTCGCGCTTTTGCAATACCGCCGCCCTGCGCGACGCCATCCTGTTCAAGACCTATCGCAACACCAAGGCGCTGTTGGTGGCGATGATGATACTGACAGTCGGATTTACCCTGTTCATGACTTTCGGTGAGGGCAAGCCGATGACCTTTGATGTCGGTCTGAATACGTTTGCCGGCTTGTTCCTGTTCGGCATCGGCATGGTTCTGGCCGGGGCCTGCACGGTGACGACCTGGGTCAAGGCCGGGGAAGGCAACATCGGCGCGGTGTGGGCGCTGTTGTTCACATTTATCGGCATGTTTCTGTTTTCCCTGCTGTGGTCGGTCAATTACTGGCCCCCGGCCCCGGCCAGCATGACCGGCCAGCCAAACCTGGAGACCCTGCAACTGGGTTTTGCCAACGCTCGTACCCTGCAAGACACGTTCGGCATCCCGGCCATTGTCTTCGGCCTGATCCAGGTCGCCGTGCTAATGGCCATCTACCGTGCTATACTGCGCAAGGAAGCGATCCAGGCGGGACACCACCGGAGCATCGCCAAAACCCACGAAGCAACCCCCGTTACAGAAAACTAAGAGAACGAAACTATGGGATTTTTCAACAAGAAAGCAAAACCGGATGATCAATCCGCCCCCGGCCATGACGTGACACTGGGCGACGGCACCACCTATACCATCAACACGGTGGTCGACTGCATCGGCGACAGTTGTCCCCGGCCCCAGTTGATGACCAGGAAAACAATCGGCCAGACCGAGGTCGGACAGGTGATCGAAGTGCGGGTCGATAATCCATCGTCGATGGAAGCCCTGCCACCCATGTGCGACGATCTGGGTGCCAGCCATCTGGAAACAATCAAGGATCAACGCTGTTGGAAGGTCTACATCCGCAAGGATTAATCGGGAACAAAACCATGCCAAAGATCGCAATGACAATTTATGCGTGGGCCGCACTGGTGATATCGCTGGGCGGCATCGCCGCCATGTTGATCGCGCCGCCGCCAAGCCTGCGCCTGGACCGTGACGGGGTGCCGCATTTCGCGGCCCTTGTTGAACAACCCGAGACCGGCGCCGCCATCCGTCTGAACGATCTGATCCGAAATTACCGGGGCGATTGAAGGAACTGGAAAATGGATATTCAAACCACATCCCTGCTGATCATGTTCGTTGTCGCCTTTGGCGTCATGTACATAAGTTTCCTCAACGACACCACATAAAGGAGGCCCGTTATGGATAGAACCAGCCTGTTGTTTTGTATGGCGACGCTCGTCGTATCGCTGCTCGTCGCGGTCTTCGCCTTTCCCTATGCGGCCCTGGACGGCGGCACAATTACCGCTGCCCAGGCGGCCCAACCGGCCTATGACCTGGGCTCGGTCGATGTCGGCCAGGGGTTCGGCAAGGTCAGCGTCGAAGAATTAATGACCTATTACATGGAAAACCCTCCGGCCCAGGCTTCTGCCGGTGCCGGGGTAGCCCCGAAAATCAAGTTCGGAGGCTGCTGAGACGATGAACCGAACCGTGCCGATGATGATCGTTGCCCTGATCCTCTTCGGCGCATCCGCCGAGGCCCAGACAGGACCCGAACGGGTTAACCGGGCGGACGCGGCAAGCGGGGCCCGGGTGATCGATATCCGCACGGAAGATGAATGCACCAGCGCCTCCATGACCGATGCGCGGTGCCTGCCGATGCGTAATTTCAAGGATTCCTCGGGCCAGGTTATCGGCTTTCACGCCTTGCGCTGGTTGCTCGGCACAGTCGGCCTGAGCGGCCGCGAGCAGGTCTTGGTTATCGCCGCCAATTCGACCGATGCCCTGTTCGTCGGCACCCTGTTGCATCTCGCCGGACAACGGCGGGTCAGCGTTCTTGATCAACCGTTTGAGGCACCGCCCGGCGCCCCGGCAGGGCAAACACGCAGCCTCAGCCGCGAGGTTGTGTTCACCTCGCCCATGCGGCCGGAGTCCTGAGCCATGGACGTTCTGATGCACCTGACCACGGCAAGTTCGGCCGCCATCGCCGCCCCTTTGGGTCGTGCGCTAAGTGCACAGGGGGCAACATGGGGCTGTTTTTTAACCAACGACGGGGTCACCGCCCTCGGCCACGACGGTTTTCTCGAGGCCGCCAAATCGGCGCAACGGATCGCCGTCTGCGAGACATCGTGGGACCTGCACATGGCAGGACAGACCTGCCCGGCAGAACTGGGCAGCCAGACCATCAACAGTGAACTGATGGCGAATGCCGACAAGGTGGTCAGTCTGTGAACGGCAAATCCATTCTCGTACTGGCTCGCCGCGACCATACGGAAGCGATGCGGGTGGCCGCCGGGTTGACCATCGTCGGCAACGATGTGCGGCTGATTCTAATGACCGGACCGGTCGCCGAAACCGACGCCAATGCGGCGCAAGCCGAACTGCTGGACTTATCCGACATCACACCGGAAACCACGGTCACGGAAATGGCCGATGAGCTGCATTTTCTCGATGCCGTGGCGCTGGGTCAGGCGATTGTCGAGAGTGATCGGGTGGTCAGTCTGTAAAATGAACAAACCTAAATCCATCCTTGAATTAAATACGGGCCTGTTTCCCGATGCCGAGACGGTGGCCAAATCCATCGTTACCTGCGACGGGCGCAATCAGATCATCCATCTGGATGTGACTGGCTCGCAAGCCGACGACAGGGAAAGCTGGGAAGCGGCAGCCGCCGCCATCATCAGCGCCGATCTGGTCGTCACATTGTAGCGGAAAACCACTATCGACAAACCTAGGAAAGGGAGAGAACGCAATGAGCAAGATCAACAAAACAATGGGAAAATGGCTGGGAGTGACCCTGGCCATGGTCATCTTTATCGGCGTTAGCGCAGCCAATGGGGCGACGCCGCTGGTCGATGTCGCCTGGATCAAGGCCAACGGCAGCAATGCCGGAGTGGTCATTCTGGACACCCGCAGCAAACCCGCATTTTTGCGTGGCCACATACCGGGCGCGGTCACCACCAGCTACGGCAAAGGCGGCTGGCGCGTGCTCAAAGACAAGGTGCCGGGTATGCTTCCCTCCGCCGCCCAACTGAGCAAACTGGTCGGCAGCCTGGGCATTGATAACAATTCCCATGTGGTGATCGCCGCACCGGGCAACAATTCGTCCGACATGGGTGTGGCGACGCGCCTGTACTGGACTTTCAAAGTCGCCGGACACGACAACGTGTCGATCCTGGATGGCGGCATGAAGGCCTATCTTGCCGCCGTGGACAAAGACAAAAAACCGACCAATCCGCTGGATAAGGGGGTCAACAATGTCAGCGCCAAGACGTTCAATGTGTCTTTCCGCATGGACATGATTCCCTCTACTGCCGATGTCAAGGCGGCGTTGGATAGGGGCGTTATAATGGTCGACCATCGCCCCAACGATCAATACCTGGGTGTCAATCGCCACCCCAAAGCGAAAATCGGCGCGACCATTCCCGGCGCGCTCAATATGCCCAATAACTGGTTGACCGAAAACGGCGGCGGCGTGTTCCGCAGCAAGAAAGTTCTGACCTTGCTGTACAAGGCCGCCGGTGTCCCGACATCGGGTGAACAGATCAATTTCTGCAACACCGGTCACTGGGCCTCGGTCGGCTGGTTCGCCTCTTCGGAAATTCTCGGCAACAAGGAGGCCAGGATGTACGACGGCTCGATGCTTGGATGGCTGGCTGAAAACATGCCGACTGAAACCAAGATCAAATTCTAACAGGCGCTTTAAGGTGAGACGAGCCTTGATGGCGGCGGCGATGGGGATCACCATCGCTGTCGCCATTTTTTTTGCGCCCCTGGCCTCCGCCGGCGAAAAATCAGACCGCATCCTGGCCGCCGAATTGCTGATCCTGCGGGGTGATCTTGAGCGTCTGCAAAAGGGTGACGATTTACCGGCGGCGCACCGCCGTGGCCTGAACGACCGCATCGCCAGTTCGCGTGGGTTGTTGCCGTGGTTGCTGAAACAAGCCGGGGATACGTCCGAAGACCTGGAGTCCGGCAAGCTAAATCGTTTGATCGCCCGCCACCCTCTCGACCTGGACCCCTTTACCACCAACAAAGTAACGCCGGACGGCTGGCGCCAGGCCGCCGCCATTCATGCGACCTATTGCGCCAGTTGCCACGACGATGCCGGAAGCGGTGACCCGGACCAGCCCCTGCCCGCCCGTGATCTATACAAAATGGCCCAGCAAGCCGATCCCGTTACCTTCCTCGCCCGCCTGATCAACGGCGTCAAAGGCGATCAATCATTGCTGTTCGCCAACCCCCTGACCGATCCTCAACTGCAAGCCATGTGGATGTTTTATCTGCGCGGTCCATGAGGTTACAGGCGGTAATACCATCGAGCGGTAATAAGGACCTATAGAGACGGCCTCACAAGCCTTTTGGCTCGGAGCCC
>CBFDVE010000024.1:0-13628 GCA_965613205.1 uncultured Rhodospirillaceae bacterium | reverse complement strand
GGCTGAAGTGTTTGCTGAAAAGCGCCGGGAATTTGAACAACGGGTTTCCCAGGTGCAGCGCCTGGTGCAACAGCGCAAGGGGGAACTGGATCGAATCCAGGGCGACTCCATGCGCCAGGTACAGGTCGCCCTCAACAAAATCATCTCTGAAATCGCCATCGAAAAAGGATACATTCTGATTTTGCGCCGCAATATGACCGTGCTGGCCAGCAATAACCTGGATATTACCGACCGGGTGCTCGGCACATTAAACAAAAGCCTCGCCAGCGTGAAGGTCGCCGAACCGGCGAAGTAGAGCCTTTATGACGGACAAGCGTTTTTTCAAGGTTTCCGGGCCGTTTTCCCTGGCGCAACTGGCCGAGGTTTCGGGGGCTGAACTGGCCGCTGCTGGCGATCCTTCGACACAATTTTCAGATGTCGCTCCGCTTGGATCGGCAGACCAGACCAGCGTCAGTTTTCTCGATAACAGACGTTACGCCGAGGCTTTTTCGAGCAGCCGGGCCGGGGCCTGTGTGGTTCGCCCGGCGATGGTTGCCAAGGCACCGGACGGCATGGCCTTGCTGGTTTGCGACGAGCCCTATCATGGCTACGCCCGTATCGCGCGCGCCTTTTATCCGGCAGATCGGTCCGTACCGGGTCAGGCGGATAGCGCCAGCGTTGCTTCCTCTGCGCACATTGGCGGCGACTGCCAGATCGGTCCCGGTGCGGTCATCGGCGCCGAAGTGGAAATAGGCGATCGTTGTGTCATTGGCGCCAATACGGTTATCGGCAGGGGGGTGGTGATTGGCGACGATTGTTTGATCGGCCCGCTGGCGACCCTGGCTTGCTGCCTGGTCGGCAGCGGGGCCATTATCCATACCGGCGTTCGCATCGGCCAGGATGGTTTCGGCTTCGCCCTGGGCCCGGACGGACACTTGAAAGTGCCGCAACTGGGCCGGGTGGTCATTGAAGACGATGTGGAAATCGGCGCCAACAGCGCCATCGACCGGGGCACCGGTCCCGATACGGTGATCGGGGCGGGCACAAAAATTGATAATCTGGTGCAAATCGGCCATAACGTACGACTGGGCCGCAACTGCGTCGTGGTTTCCCAGGTCGGCATTTCGGGCTCGACCACTCTCGGCGACTTTGTCATGCTGGGCGGGCAGGCCGGACTGGCCGGGCATCTGATTGTTGGCGATGGCGTTCAGATCGCGGCGCAAAGTGGCGTCATGCGGGATATCGCGCCCGGAGGCAAAGTCGGAGGATCACCGGCGGCCCCGTTTAGGGACTGGATGCGTGGCGTCTCCGTGGTTGATAAATTGTCAAAGAAGAAAGGCTAGGAAATTTGCCCAACGAAGCCCGGACGGCGGTAGCCGAAAGCCTGGATATCAATCGGATCATGGAAATGATACCGCACCGGTACCCGTTCCTGATGATTGACCGGGTGGTCGATATCGTGCTCGACGACAGTGCCGTCGGCATTAAAAACGTCTCCATCAACGAGCCTTATTTTCAAGGCCACTTTCCCGGTCATCCGGTCATGCCCGGCGTGCTGATGATCGAAGCCATGGCGCAAACGGCGGCGGTTCTGGTGATCCGGACCATGGGCCAGGACGCCGAAGGCAAGCTGGTTTATTTCATGTCGATCGACCAGGCCCGGTTCCGCAAACCCATAGGTCCCGGCGACACGGTGAGGGTGCGGGTTGAAAAGCAGCGCAACCGGGGTAACGTGTGGAAATTCAAGGGCGAAGCGAGAGTCGGTGACTCCCTGATGGCGGAAGCGACGTTCGCCGCGATGATCGTGGAAGATTCCTGATATGACAGATATCCATGCCAGCGCGCTGATTGCCGAAGGGGCGAACTTGGGCGAAAACGTCAAGATCGGCCCATATTGTACGGTCGGACCCCATGTGCAACTGGACGACGGTATCGAGCTTGTCTCCCATGTGGTGGTCGATGGCATCACCACAATTGGCGCCAATACCAGGATATTTCCGTTCGCTTCCATCGGCTTGCAGCCGCAGGACCTTAAATACTCAGGCGAACCTTCGCGTCTGGAAATCGGCTGCAACAATGTCATTCGCGAACAGGTGACGATAAATCCGGGCACGGAAAACGGTGGTATGTTGACCCGGGTTGGCAATAACTGCCTGTTCATGGTCGGGGCCCATGTGGCCCATGACTGCGAGGTCGCCGATCATGTTATTTTGGTCAACAACGCGACCCTGGGCGGCCATGTAAAAATAGGCGAATGGGCTATTCTCGGCGGCTTGTCGGCCGTCCATCAGTTCGTCCGCATCGGTCGTCATGCCATGGTCGGTGGCATGTCGGGCATCGAAAATGATGTCATTCCCTATGGCTCGGTGATCGGCAATCGGGCCCGCTTGCAGGGCCTCAACGTGGTTGGCCTGAAGCGCCGCAATTTTGACCGGGAAACCATCCATGCCCTGCGCAGCGCCTATCGATTAATGTTTGCCCGCGAAGGCACCCTGGCCGAACGCCTGGAAGATGTCGCCGAAATGATGAGCGATATTGAACCGGTCATGGAAATTGTTGATTTCATCCGCGCCGATGGCTCCCGCGCCATCTGCCAACCCGATATGGAAGATGCCGCCTAAACTCGGAATCCTCGCCGGTGGGGGCGAACTGCCGTGGCGATTGATCAGCGCCTGCAAAGAAAGCGGGCGGGAATTTTTCGTTATCGCCTTTAATAATCAAGCCGACCCGCAACTGCTTTTTGCCGCGGGCGGCGAAAACATGCCCCATGCCTGGGTCCGTTTGGGTGCGGCCGGTAAAACCCTGGATTTGTTAAAAAAAGCCGGTGTCGGCGACCTGGTCTTGGTCGGGTCGATCAAACGCCCGACCCTTGGCCAGCTTATGCCGGACCTGTGGGCGACAAAATTTTTGGCCAAAACCGGGGCCGCGTCGCTCGGCGATGACGGCATTCTAAAAGCCCTGATTAAGGCCCTGGAGGGCGAAGGTTTCAACCTGCTTGGCATCGACGATCTGCTGCCCGACATGCTCACCCCGCAAGGGGTGTTCGGTGCCTGCCAGCCCTCCGCCAACGACCGAACAGACATCAAAGCCGCCCTGGCCGCCGCCCTTGACATCGGCGCCCAGGATATTGGCCAGGGCGCGGTCGCCCGAAACGGAGTGGTTATCGCCACGGAATCCGCTGCGGGCACCGATGCCATGCTGGCGGCCCTTGATCCGTTGGTGGGAGGTGAACGGTCCGGGGTGTTGGTAAAAGTGGCCAAGCCGGGTCAGGAGAAAAGAGCCGATTTGCCAACCATAGGGGTCGATACGGTGAGCGCGGCGGCGGCGGCGGGCTTGTCGGGCATCGCCGTGCAAGCGGGTGGGTCCCTGGTCGTTGCACTCGATCAAGTGGTCGCCGCCGCCGATGCCGGCGGGTTGTTCGTCATCGGCATCGACCCGGCGGTGCCGTGATGAATGCCACCCCCGTCATCTACCTGATCGCCGGTGAACCCTCGGGCGATTTACTGGGCGCAAAACTGATCCAGGCGCTGCACGGCAGGCTTGGTTCTGACGGTGTCGAATTCGCCGGTGTCGGCGGCCCGGAAATGGCCGCATGGGGATTGAACAGCCTGTTCCCCATGGCCGAATTGTCGGTCATGGGGCTGGCCGAAATACTACCCCATGTGCCGCATTTCCTGCGCCGCATCAACCAAACCGTGGCTCATGTCAAATCCTTGCGACCGGCAATACTCATCACTATCGATTCTCCGGGGTTCTGTTTTCGGGTGGCCCGCAAGCTGCGCGGAAACGGTATCCCGCTGGTCCATTACGTGGCCCCATCGGTGTGGGCCTGGCGACCGGGCCGGGCCAGAAAGGTCGCCGGTTTTCTCGATCATTTGCTGGCGCTGCTGCCTTTCGAGCCGCCGTACTTCGAGACAGTCGGCCTGGCGACCACCTTCATCGGCCATCCGGTGGTCGAAGGCGGCGCCGACAAGGGGCAGGACCGGGCGTTTCGCGACCGTCATGGTATCGATCCCGAAGCGCCGTTGCTGGCGGTGCTGCCGGGCAGCCGCAACAGTGAAATATCGCGTCTGTTGCCGGTCTTTGCCGAGGCCGTGTCACGACTGGCCGAGACCCATCCCGGTCTACGCATTGTCGTGCCGACCGTAGCCCCCTTGCGCGACAAAGTGATGGCGGCGACCCGGTCCTGGGCCGGAGAAGTGATCGTGGTCGAGGGAGCGGCGGAGAAATTCGATGCCTTCGCCGCCGCCAATGCCGCCCTCGCCGCATCTGGCACCGTGGCGTTGGAATTGGCCATGGCGGGTACGCCGACGGTCATCGCCTACAAGGTCCACCCCCTGACCGCCTGGGTCGCCCGCCGTTTGATCAAGACGCCTTATGTTAACCTGATCAATGTGGTGCTGGATCGCCCGGTCGTGCCGGAATTGATCCAGCAGCAGTGTCGCGCCGAATTGCTGGGCTCTAAACTCTCGGAACTTCTGACGGATCGAGACCTGGCCGACCGGCAAATTGCCGATGCCGGGATTGCCCTGGACGAGCTCGGTCGGGGCGGTCCGTCACCTTCGGACCGGGCCGCCGATGTCATTATTTCCATAGTCAATCAACAACAAGGACAAATCTCATGACCGAATCAACGACAAATTTTCATTTCCTGCACACCATGATCCGGGTTTTCGATCTGCATAAATCAATCGATTTCTATACCCGCCACCTGGGCATGACCGAAATGCGCCGGACCGATTTCCCCGACGGTAAATTCACCCTGGCCTTTGTCGGCTATGGTGATGAAACCGACAGCACGGTGATCGAATTGACCCACAACTGGGATCAGCAGGAACCTTACGAAATCGGTTCCGGCTTCGGCCACCTGGCCATCGCCGTGGCCGATATTTACGGGGTCTGTGAACGAATGGAAAAAGAAGGCGTACCGCTGCCCCGTCCTCCCGGACCGATGATGCACGGCACCACCGTGATCGCCTTCATCGAAGATCCGGACGGCTACAAGATCGAATTGATCGAACGAAAATAACGTTGATCACATTTATCAATCGATCAAATTATCTGCCGCCAAATCTTTCGATTTGACGGCAGTTTGATCTATTTACGGTCCGCCACATTGACAAAATCACGCCGGGTCGCACCCGTATAAAGCTGGCGCGGTCGACCGATTTTCTGGGTCGGGTCCTCGATCATTTCATTCCACTGGGCGACCCAGCCAACAATCCGGGCCACCGCGAACAGCACCGTGAACATGGATGTGGGGATGCCCATGGCCCGGTAGATGACGCCGGAATAGAAATCCACGTTGGGATAAAGTTTTTTCGAGACGAAATAATCGTCCTCTAACGCCACCCGTTCCAGTTCCATGGACAATTCCAGCAGGGGATCATTTTTGATACCCAGATCGCCCAGCACTTCGTGCGCCGTCTGACGCATGATTTTAGCGCGCGGGTCGAAATTCTTGTAAACCCGGTGGCCGAAGCCCATCAGCCGGAACGGGTCGTTCTTGTCTTTGGCCTTCTTGATGAATTCCGGGATGTTGTCCTTGTGGCCGATTTCTTCCAGCATTTCGAGCACCGCTTCGTTGGCCCCGCCATGGGCTGGACCCCACAGGGAAGCGATCCCGGCGGCGATACAGGCAAACGGGTTGGCACCCGACGAGCCTGAAATGCGCACGGTAGAGGTCGACGCGTTCTGTTCGTGGTCGGCGTGCAGGATCAGAATCCGGTCCATGGCGCGGGACAGGATGGGATTGACCACATATTCCTCGCACGGGTTGGAAAACATCATGTACAGGAAGTTTTCCGAAAAACTCAAATCGTTGCGCGGATAGGTGAAGGGCATCCCCATGGAATAGCGATAGGCGGTGGCGGCAATGGTCGGCATTTTTGCGATCAGGCGGGTCGAGGCGATAAACCGGTGGGTCGGGTCGGCGATATCGGTGCTGTCGTGATAGAACGCCGACAGGGCACCGACGACGCCGCACATAATGGCCATGGGGTGTGAATCCCGACGGAACCCCCGGAAGAAGTAGTTGATCTGCTCGTGCAGCATGGTGTGATAGGTGATCCGGGTCGAAAACCTCTCCAGTTTCTCTTCCGTCGGCAGTTCGCCATAAATCAGCAGGTAACAGACTTCGACAAAATTGGAACTTTCGGCCAATTGATCGATGGGATAGCCCCGGTACAGCAAAATGCCCTGTTCGCCGTCGATATAGGTGATTTCCGACTCGCAACTTCCCGTCGAGGTAAATCCAGGGTCGTACGTGAAGTGCCCTGTTTCCGCATACAACTTGCGAATGTCGATGACATCGGGGCCGACCGACCCGGTCAACACCGGCAAATCATAGCTATCACCGGTGCTGTTGTTGGTCAGGGTGAATGCTTTCGGGTCACCGGCTTTGATCTTGTTTGGCATGTTCACTCTCCTACTTGCTTATTGCTATTTTGATTATATCGACAAACGACCATTAAGTCAGCGGGTTAAGTCTGGGCGTCTTGCAACCGTCCGATTGTTTCTTGCTGTCCCAGCACTTCCATCACATCGAAGATACCGGGCGAGACGGTCGAACCGGTCAGGGCGGCGCGCAGGGGCTGGGCCAGTTTACCCAGCTTCAACTCCCGCGCTTCGGCAAATTCTCGCGCCACCGCTTCGATGGTGTCGTGTTTCCAGTCGTCGATTTCGCCGAGACGTGGCGCAAACTCCGCCAGCACTGCGAGATTTTCATGGCTCAGCAGGCCGAGTGCCTTTTCGTTGGCCTTCAACGGGCGCGTGGCCACGTAAAATCGTGAATTATCAGCCAGTTCAACAATTGTCTTCGCCCGTTCCTTTAATCCGGCCATGGCCCTTAACAGACGGTCTTGGGCCACCCCTGACGGCAATTCAGAAAGTAAGGGCAAGATCAGGTCGACCAGCCGCCGGTCATCGGCCTGGCGCAGATACCGGGCGTTCAGGTTGGTCAGTTTGGCCACATCGAAGCGCGACGGGGATTTGCCGATGCTTTCCACATCGAACCAGTCGATGGCCTGTTCGGTGCTGATGAATTCCTCGTCGCCATGGCTCCAGCCCAGGCGCAGCAGGTAGTTACGAATGGCTTCCGGGATAAATCCGTCATCGCGATAACTTTCGATGCCGAGTGCGCCATGGCGTTTCGACAGTTTCGCCCCGTCGGCGCCATGGATCAGTGGAATATGGGCGAATTTTGGCGGCTGCCAGCCGAGCGCCTTGTAGAGCTGAAATTGTCGGAAAGCATTGGTCAGGTGATCGTCGCCGCGAATGACATCGGTAATGCCCATATCGTGATCATCGACGACCACGGCCAGCATATAGGTCGGTGTGCCATCGGCCCGCAGCAAAATCATGTCGTCCAGTTGATCGTTGGCGACCCGCACATCACCCTGAACCCGGTCGGCGATGACGGTCTCGCCGGATTGCGGAGCCTTCAGGCGAATGACCGGGTCGATGCCAGCGGGCGCATCAGAATCCGGCCGCTCCCGCCAGCGACCATCGTAGCGCATGGGGCGACCCTCGGCCCGCGCCTGTTCACGCATTTCGGTCAGCTCTTCAGGTGAACAGTAACAGCGGTAGGCGTGGCCCCCGGCCAGCAAGCGCTGCGCCGCCTGGCGGTGGGCCTCGATCTGGCCCGCTTGCGAGACCGCCTCGCCATCCCAGTCCAGGCCGAGCCAGGTCAGGCCATCGTATATGGCTTGCACCGCTTCTTCCGTCGAGCGCTTGCGGTCCGTATCTTCGATGCGCAGCAGGAATTTGCCCTGGTGGTGGCGGGCGAACAACCAGTTGAACAAGGCGGTCCGGGCACCGCCAATATGCAGATAACCGGTCGGCGAGGGGGCGAATCGGGTAATGACTGTCATTTAGGCTATTTGGGTCCGTGATCTGGCGTTTTAGGCGACGTTCTGTTTTGATGGGGCCCATGTGATGTATCACATCTTGTTAGCAGTTGCAGCAAAAAAGCCGGGGGAGATGCTCAGTCTATTTCAAAATTCAGCCATCATGCTGTTGAAATACAGGGATATTTTGGCCTCTCGCCTGGTTGAAGAGCGGCAACAGTGGGTCTTGTGGCTACCCGTCGCCCTGGCCAGCGGGATCGCCAGCTATTTCGCACTTATGGTCGAGCCGCCGTTCTACCTGGGGCTTGCGGGGCTGCTGATCAGCGCCGGGTTGATGTGGCTCGGTCGATCTGCCCGTTCGGCTCTCTGGATGCTGGCCATCGCCCTGTTTGCCTTCAGCCTGGGATTTGCCGCCGCCCAAGGACGCACCGAGCGGGTCGCCGCCCCGGTGATCGACAAAAAGTTGCGCGCCATTCATGTCGAAGGACGGATCACAAATATCGAAAGCCGCATCAAGGGATTGCGGGTAACCCTCGACAGCTTGCGTATTTCAACTCTGGGACCGCGCCGGACACCGGGCAAAATCAGGGTGACGCTGGCCGGAATTCAGCCGCGACTGGCCATCGGCGATTGGGTCAAGGGCCGCTTCGGCCTGTCGCCGCCGCCACCACCGGCGGCGCCGGGGGCGTACGACTTCCAGCGCCGGGCGTATTTCATGGGCATCGGCGGCGTCGGCTTTTCCTATGGCGCGGTGACGGTGACGGAAACCGCCGGGTCCGGCGGCGGGCCCGGAATAATGTCCGCTATCGGCAATTTGCGCCGTCTTATGGCCAGGCGGGTGACAGATTATTTTGCCGACCGTGACCAGGTGAAAACCGGGGCGGTGATCAATGCGCTGATGACCGGCGACCGGGGCCGTATTCCCGCTGCCACCATGGATACCTTTCGTCAATCGGGCCTGGCTCATCTGTTGGCCATTTCCGGCCTGCACATCGGCCTGATCGCCGGTATCGTGTTTTTTGGCGTGCGCGCCATGCTGGCCCTGGCCGGCACCACGGCCCTTAAATACCCGATCAAAAAATGGGCCGCCGTGGCCGCCATGGCCGCGGCACTGGGCTATACCCTGATTGCCGGGGCGACGGTGCCGACCATCCGCGCCTTCCTGATGATCGGCCTGGTGCTGAGCGCCATTTTGTTTGATCGCCGGGGCCTGTCCATGCGGCTGGTTGGCTTCGCCGCTGCCGCCATCCTGCTGGTTCAGCCCGAAGCGTTGCTGGGGGTCAGCTTCCAGCTTTCATTTGCCGCCGTGATCGCCCTGATTGCCGCCTACGAGGCCCTGTCGGCCTGGCGTCTGCGGCGGAAAAAATTCGGTTCCTATTCCCGCTCGGTGTGGAGAAAACCCTTGCTGTATCTGGCCGGTGTTGCCTTGACCACGCTGATTGCCGGTAGCGCCACGGCCCCGTTTGCGAGCTTTCATTTCGGCCGGTTTCCTCACTACGGCATGATCGCCAATGTGCTCGCCGTGCCGGTGACGGCGTTGTGGGTGATGCCGTGGATGATCATCGCCATTGCCCTGATGCCGCTGGGGCTGGAAAGCCTGGCCCTGACGCCCATGGGCTGGGGCGTCGATCTGGTTCTGTCGATCGCCGACCGGGTGGCCCACCTGCCGGGCGCCGTGTCGCTGCTACCGGCCATGCCGGGCTGGACCCTGGGCGTCATGGCGTTTGGCGGGCTATGGTTGTGCCTGTGGCGTCGCCGCTGGCGATTTTTTGGTGTGGCCGCCATGGCCATGGCGCTGGCGTCGCTTAATTTTAGCCAGTCCCCGGATGTGCTGATCGATCATCAGGGACGCCTGATGGCGGTCAAGGACAATGCCGGGGGGCTGGCCGTATCGACCCGCCGGGCGGGCCGCTTTACCAGCGACACCTGGCTGCGCCGGGCGGCCCTGAAAAAGCCTTCATCGTGGCCTACTGGCAACAGTGGCACTGGAGGCAAAAGTGAGACAGCCGATTTGACGTGTGACAGCCTGGGCTGCCTTTATGGCAGCGGTGGCATGACCGTTGCCCTGGTCACCCATGTCGCCGCCCTGGCCGAAGATTGCGCCGTCGCATCTGTGGTGATCAGCACGGTTCCGACCCGCGGCCGGTGCCGTGGCCCACGGGTCGTTATCGACCGCTTTGATTTATGGCGAAACGGCGCTTATGCCCTGTGGTTAAATAACGGCGACATCCGCATCGAGAGCGTCAACGGCCAGCGTGGCGAGCGGCCCTGGGTACCCAAACGAAGCCAAAAGCCGGGCATAAACGACGGTCCCTGAATTCAGTATTTACGCACCAGGCCGACAAGCTGGCCCTGAACCTTGACCCGGTCGGGGCCGAAAATACGGGTTTCGAATTCCTCGTTGGCGGGTTCCAGCGCGATGGACTGACCCTTGCGGCGCAGGCGTTTCAGGGTCACTTCCTCGTTATCGACAACGGCCACCACGATGGCCCCGTTTTCGGCGTTTTCGGTATGCCGGATGAGCACCGTGTCGCCATCGAAAATACCCGCTTCGATCATCGAATCCCCATCCACTTCAAGGGCGTAATGGTCACCTTTGCCGAGCAGGAACGGGGGAATGGCGATGGTGTTGGAAGGGTCGCGCATGGCCTCGATAGGAGTGCCGGCGGCGATACGTCCATAGAGGGGAATATCCCGGGTTTCGGTGTGTGCCGGTGGTTCGCTGCCGGTGATCTTGAAATCGCCGCGAATGACCTTGGGATCGAAGCCCAGATCACTTGCGGGTCTGTTGCCACTTGCCAAATCTTCCGGGTGGCGGAGAATTTCCAGCGCCCTGGCCCGGTGCGGCAACCGCCGGATAAAGCCCCGTTCTTCGAGCCCGGTGATCAGCCGGTGAATGCCCGATTTCGACGCCAGACCGAGCGCATCTTTCATTTCATCGTAAGACGGAGAAACCCCGTTCACATTCAACCGCTGTTCAATAAAAACCAGCAGTTCGTGTTGTTTTTTTGTCAGCATAAGGGGCGACTCCAGGACAGAACAAAAGCAAAACGTTGATTAATGTTCTACTTTGGTTCCGGCTCCTCGTCAAGTACGAAATTTTCTTTAAATAGAGATATTTGACCCGTTTAGGGGCAATATTTGCACAATATCGCCGCTTTTTGCCGGTTTGGCGAAGGGCGCGCGGATGATCAGGCAATCGGCCTGGCTGAACCGGGCCAGCATGGCGCTATCCTGTTTGCCAAGCGGAGTGGCGATCATCTCGCCGTCTTTACCCGCCGCTATGGAAGCGCGCAGGTATTCCTGACGCTGATCATTCTCGGGCAGGGCCTGGCCCAACCGGGCCGTGGCGGTATTGACCGCTGTTTCCGGCTGGCCCAGCATGGTCTGCAAGGCCGGTTTCAGAAACAACACGGAGCAGACCCCGGTCGAGACCGGATTGCCCGGCATAGCCAGCACCGCCATGCCATTGAAACGCCCCTCGAGGACGCCAAACAGCAGCGGTTTGCCGGGGCGCATGGCGATTTTGTAGAAAATCTGGCGCAGGCCCAGGTCGTTCAACGCGGTGCCGACCAGATCGTAATCGCCGACCGAGGCGCCGCCGATGGTGATCATCAGGTCGCAGCCAATCGCCTTTTCCATGGCGGATTTCAATTTTTCGATAGTGTCCCCGGCGATGCCCAGATCAACCGGTTCGCCGCCCAGCGCCCGCACCAAGGCGGCCAGCAAAAAACTGTTGGAACTGACGATTTGCGACGGCCCCATGGGCTGGCCGGGCATGACCACCTCGTCGCCCGTGGCCAGGATGGCGACGCGCGGTTTGCGGCGCACCATGAGCCTCGGCGCATTCATCGCCGCCGCCAGGCCGATATGGCGGGCGTTAAGCACGGTGCCGCCGTTAAGCAACACATCCCCGGTCGAAAAATCCATACCGGCGGGGCGGATGAACTTGCCTTCCGGCACCCCTTGCAACATGCGCACCCGGCCCCCGGTCGCCGGTTCGGTATTTTCCTGCATGACCACGGCGTCGGCCCCTTCGGGCAGCGGTGCGCCGGTGAAGATTCGCACAGTCTCTCCGGCCCCGACGATGCCGTCGAAGCCGCCCCCGGCCTGGGATTCACCAATCAGTTTCAGATCATGCGGCGTTTGTCCCGTATCGGCCGCCCGCACCGCGTAGCCATCCATGGACGACACCGCCTTGGGGGGGTGTGATACTTTCGATGCCAGATCATTCGCCAGCACCCGACCCAGGCACTCATTTAAGGCAACATCTTCGGCCTTGAGGGGCGAAAAAGTGTCGGTGATATGGGCAAGGGCTTCGGCGACGGAAATCATGAGTGGCCTGTCATGTTAAATATTGGTGTTTTCTTCTAACTCAATTCGGGCCATGGCCTCAAGTGGATCCAGTCGATCCCGAATGAATCCCCAGAGCAGGACGGGCTGAATACTGTCATAATCATGACGCAGGGCGCTGCCGAATTGCCTGAGGGCGTGCAGGTTCAGGTGCGGGTAGGTGTTATCGTAGCCTTCGCCGAGTTTTCGGGCGGCTTCGGCGATGCGTTCCAGGCAGCGCTCGACCGCGTCTATGGTTTTGCTGTCCTGCAAGAATTGGCCTTCATCCATATCCATTACATAAGTGCGGATGCGGTCGACGTTGTCGAGGATGTCCTGGAAACGCTGGGCCGGATTATCAGAAGGCATAGATGGCATCGCGCTCCGCTTGCCGGTGAATAAGGGGCTTCAAGGTCGCCTGATCGGCCACATCGACATCCAGCGCCGGGTATTTGGCACTGATCGCCTCCTTGATAACGTTGGTAACGTCCACATAGGCAAGGATATCGCCGACCCGTTTTGCATTAATTTCAATCAGGATATCAATATCGCTGTCAGGACCATGATCGCCACGGGCAGAACTGCCAAAAACGCCGGCATGTTCGATGCCGGCCTTTTGCAATGCGGGCCGAATGGCCTTGAGCGCATGAATGATCGTGATCAGACGCCCGGCATCAACAGGTTGATCTGGATTTTTTGCAAACTGGCGGACAACGTGTGTATGGGTTCGCGGAACCGTCACGGTCACATCCACATAACCTTCCTGCCGCAATCGTTGGCGGCGCTTTCGCTGGCGTTCGGCACTGGTACTCATATGGGTATTATGGCTTGTTACACGAACAAACGCAACATTACATGTAACAAATCAATCGGCCTGAAACTGACCCGACTTGCCGCCGTCCTTGTGGGTCAGGCGGATGTTGGTGATGTGCATGGCTTTATCGACCGCCTTGCACATGTCGTAGACGGTCAGGGCGGCGACAGTTACGGCGGTCAGGGCTTCCATTTCGACCCCCGTGCGACCGGTCAGGCGGCAGGTGGCGGTGATGTGGACGGCGTTGTTGTCTATGTCCGTGGTCAGGTCCACCTTGACCGATGTCAGGTTCAAAGGGTGGCACAGCGGGATCAGGTCCGGCGTCCGTTTGGCCGCCATGATGCCGGCCAACTGGGCGATCGACAGAACGTCTCCTTTCTTGACCCCGCCGCCTTGAATTAAGGCCATGGTTTCGGGCTGCATCAGCACCGTGCCCCTGGCCGTGGCCGTGCGCTCGCTCTCAACCTTGGCCGACACATCGACCATCACCGCGTTGCCGTCTTTATCCAGGTGGGTCAGGTCGGCCATCAGTTTTTTTACCTCGGGTGTGGACTCAGTTGATCCATAACCTTATGGCAAAGATGTGGACCATAGCGAGGAATATTGTACCGAATTTCTGGATTGGCCGCCAATTCAACCGGACACCCTGATGCAGG
>CBFDVE010000023.1:0-14039 GCA_965613205.1 uncultured Rhodospirillaceae bacterium | reverse complement strand
ATTGCCGGTGGCTCCCCGCCTGTCGGTCAATCTGTCCATTCGCCAACCGAAACTGGGATTGGACAGGGACAGGATCGCCGAGGTGTTGAAAATCAGCGGTTTTGATCCCCGGCAACTGACGTTCGAAATAACGGAAAGCCTGGTGATGGAAGATTCAGCAGAAGCAATTGCCTGGCTCAATTCCGTGAAAAGTCTGGGTATCCGGTTCTCCATCGATGATTTCGGCACCGGCTATTCGTCGCTCAGTTATCTCAAACGCCTGCCGGTCAATACTTTAAAGATTGATCGTTCGTTCGTTTCCGAATTGGAAGACGGTTCCGACGATGCCTCTCTGGTCGAATCAATTATCGCCCTGGCCGAAAGTTTTTCCCTTGGCGTGGTCGCCGAAGGGGTCGAGGAAAAGCAGCAGGTGGACTTCCTGCGTCATCGTGGTTGTTATTTGTTACAGGGCTACCACTTCAGCCGCCCCCTGCCGCCGGATGAATTCCTGGCCCTGTTGCAGGACTGGCGCGATGGAATTCCCGGCCACCTGATCGGCCCGTGACTCTGATGTTATGAGCGGGTTATAAAGTGGCCATGACTGACCCTTTTGATTTGACCGAAGAACCGGCTGCGGCGTCGGCAGCCAATTACCTCGAAACCCTGAACGAAACCCAGCGGCAAGCGGTCGAGGCCGTCGAAGGCCCGGTGCTGGTGCTGGCCGGGGCGGGCACCGGTAAAACCCGGGTGCTGACCACCCGGCTGGCCCATATCCTGCTGCTCAACAAGGCCCGCCCGTGGGAAATTCTCGCCGTCACCTTTACCAACAAGGCGGCGCGGGAAATGCAGGTGCGGGTCGGCGGCTTGCTGGGGCGGGATACGGAAGGCTGGTGGATCGGCACATTTCATGCGCTCGGTGCCCGCATCCTGCGCCGCCACGCCGAAGTGGTCGGCCTTAAATCCAATTTCACGATCCTGGATGCAGATGATCAGGTGCGCCTGGTCAAGCAAATGATGGCAGCCCACGAAATAGACGACAAGCGCTGGCCGGCCCGGGTCATATCGGGCATCATTCAACGCTGGAAAGATCGCGGCCTGATGCCGGACAAAGTCAGCGACGTGGAAGGCAGCGACGCCGCCGAGGGTAAAATTTGCCAGATATACGAGGAATACCAGGCCCGCCTGAGCACCCTGAACGCGGCTGATTTCGGCGACCTTTTGTTGCTGTGCCTGGAACTGTTTCGCCTGCAACCGGACATCTTGCAGAAATACCAGCACAAGTTTCGCTACATTCTGGTCGATGAATACCAGGACACCAATGTGGCTCAGTATCTGTGGCTGCGCCTGCTCGCCCAAAGTCACAAAAACATCTGCTGCGTCGGCGATGACGACCAGTCCATCTACAGTTGGCGCGGTGCCGAAGTTGGCAATATCCTGCGTTTCGAGGCCGATTTTGCCGGCGCCCAGGTGGTCCGGCTGGAACGCAATTACCGGTCGACCCTGCACATCCTGGGCGCCGCGTCGGGCTTGATATCCCACAACGAAGGCCGCCTCGGCAAGACCCTGTGGACGGATCTCAACGAAGGCGACAAAGTGCGCGTTCATGGCGTTTGGGATGGCTCCGAAGAAGCCCGCCTGGTCGGCGATGAGGTCGAGGCCCAGCAGGGCAAGGGTCGGTCTTTAAACGATATGGCGGTGCTGGTGCGGGCCGGATTTCAGACCCGCGAATTTGAAGAACGGTTGATTACGCTCGGCGTTCCCTACCGGGTCATCGGCGGCCCGCGTTTTTACGAACGCCAGGAAATTCGCGACGCCATCGCTTACCTGCGCGTGATTGTTCAGCCCGACGACGACCTGGCATTCGAGCGCATCGTCAACACGCCCAAACGGGGCCTGGGCGATGCCACATTGCAGGTATTGCATGTTTACGCCAGGGCCGAAAAAATATCCCTGGTCAAGGCCGTCCGGCGGCTGATCGAAACCGACGAGCTGGGCCCGCGCCAGCGCACCACCCTGCGCACCCTGTTGCAGGATTTCGACACCTGGCGCGGCCTGATCGGGCAGATCGATCACACCGACCTGATGGGCCAGGTATTGGACGACAGTGGCTATACGGCCATGTGGAAGACGAGCAAGGCGCCAGAGGCTCCCGGTCGGCTGGAAAACCTGAAAGAACTGCTCACCGCCATGGAAGATTTCGAAAACCTGACTGGGTTTCTGGAACACGTCAGCCTGGTCATGGAAAACGAGGAGTCCACCGCCGAAGCCAAAGTCACCTTAATGACCCTGCACGGGGCCAAGGGGCTTGAATTCGACGTGGTCTTCCTGCCCGGCTGGGAAGAAGGATTGTTTCCCCACCAGCGGGCCCTGGATGAAGGCGGCGTGGCGGCGCTGGAAGAAGAACGCCGGTTGGCCTATGTCGGGCTGACCCGGGCGCGGCGGCTGGCGATTGTCATCTCGGCCGCCAACCGGCGCATCTACGGCAACTGGCAATCGGCCATCCCGTCCCGGTTTATCGACGAATTGCCGGCCGAAAATATCGAATCTTCCGCCGCACGGGGGCTCTATACGGCCGAGCCCAACAATGCCGCCCTGTTTGATCAGGGCCGGGGCCGCCATCGCCGCCAGTCGGGCGGATTGCAGGAAAGATCATGGCGCATGTCGGGGGAATTATCGACCGCCCCAGGCAACGGCGGGGACAGCGAATTCGCCATCGGCCAGCGGGTTTTCCATCAAAAATTCGGCTATGGGTCGATTTTGGCCAGTGACGGTGACAAGCTGGAAATCGCCTTTGAAAAAGCCGGCACCAAGAAAGTCATGGCGGGTTTCGTCGCCGCCACCTGAATATTTAACCTTTTGTTGACTGCCCGGCCCCTACCATTTGACAGATTCTGTCTTCCGGGTGTTATTGAATGTCATTGTTTCTGTCGGTTTTGGCTTTCCTGTTGTCGGTCGCGGCAATTATCATCGGGGCTGCGGCCCTGCGCCGCATCAACGGCCAGAACGAAGAGTTCCTGAAGGCCTACGTCGATGAAATCCGCAACGATCTGCTGCACAAAGATAACCAGATCACCACCTTGCGCCGGGAATTGGCGGCGGTTCGCGCCAATCGGTCGGTCAACCGGGAAACCCTGCGCGCCCTGGAACAGGATGCGGCACGAAAACGTCAGGGACTGGCCGAAGCCATCGCCGGTGATCCTGCGCCGCAGTTTGTCCCCAGTCACGATAAACCCCAGAGCAGACTCAAGAAACGCTACGTCGCTTGACCGGACAAGCGCCCTCTTTGTGGCGAATCAGCCTGGCCGCCGACAGTGATACCGTGGCGGCATACGAAGACGCGCTGGATCCCTTTTGTCATGCCATATCCTGGATCGCCACCGAGATCGAAAACCAGTGGCAGATCGAGGGTTTTTGTGACGATGAGCCGGACCGGGATCGCCTGGATCAAGCCATGGCAGCGGTCGCCCAGGCTTTTACCCAGCAGTCGCCGCAATTGCATATTGAACCGGTCGCGGCGCGGGACTGGTTGATCGAAAACCTGCAATCCTTTCCGCCCATCCACGCCGGTCACTATTTCATCTACGGCACTCACTTCGAAGGCCAGGTGCCGCCGGGCCGGACCGGCATCTGCCTTAATCCCGGTCGCGCCTTTGGCTCCGGCGACCATGCAACCACGCGGGGGTGCCTGTTGGCCATGGATCATCTGGCCAAATCCTTTCAATTCGCCAGAATGCTCGATATGGGGTGCGGGTCGGGCATTTTGTCCATCGCCATGGCGCACACCTGGCCCCGTTCCATGACCGCTCCGATAACCGCCGCCGATAATGATGCCACGGCGGCGCGGGTCAGTGCGGAAAACACACGCCGCAATGGCGTCCGGTCCAGGATCAGGCCGGTCACCGGGGATGGCTATAAATCCGTTCACGTCAGGCACGCCGGCCCTTTTGATCTGATCGTGTCCAATATTCTGACCAATCCCCTGTGCCGCATGGCGGCGGACCTGGGACGCAATCTGAAAGAACCTGACCGGGGCGGTGCTGTCGTTGTGCTGTCGGGTTTCCTGATCCGGGATTCGAACCGGGTGCTGGCCGCTCACCTGAGCCAGGGACTGCATCTGGTCACATGGTATGACATCAAGGGCTGGCGCACCCTGGTGCTGGCGCGATAACGGAAATTTGTAGGGCAGGAACCGGGGAGACGGTTTACAGTTCTTTCCTATGGTGAATATTTCTGAATTCATATTTGGTCGACGACCCGAAGACACCCTTCCCGAACGGGTGCAGGCCTCTATTGCCCGACAACAAGAGGAAAGTGAAAAGCTGATCGGCTGGGTCCAGCTCATGCTGGCGCTGATTTTCGCCAGCCTGTGGGCGGTTTCGCCGCCGTCTCCCAACACCTTCAGTTTCCAGCCGGTTCCCTGGGCGGTGTTGTTCTATACCACTTTTACGCTCGGGCGGCTGATCGCCTCGTATCGCAGCAACCTGCCCGACTGGTTGTTGATCCTGTCGGTGGTCATGGACATGGGCTTGCTGATGACCCTGATCTGGAGTTTTCATATTCAATACATGCAGCCACCATCGTTTTATCTGAAAGCGCCGACTTTTATGTATGTGTTTATTTTCATCTCCCTGCGCGTTCTCAGGTTCGAGCCGAAATACATTTTTATTTCCGGCTTCGCGGCCACGGTCGGCTGGTCCATTCTGATGGCTTACGTGATCTATTCCGATCCGGACAACATGATGATCACCCGCGATTACGTCAAATACATTACCTCCAACGCCATCCTGATCGGGGCCGAGATCGACAAGATCATCTCCATCGGCCTGGTCACTATTGTCCTGGGCATCGCCTCCCTGCGCGGTCGGCGGGCCTTGATCTGGGCGGTGCTGGACCGGGAAGCGGCGCAGGACTTGTCCCGGTTCGTCTCGCCCGAGGTGGCCAAACGGATCACCCAGGCCGACCAGGCGATCCAGCCCGGCGATGGCGAGGCGGTCAATGGCAGCGTGCTGTTCACCGATATCGAAGGGTTTTCATCTTATTCGGAAACGGTCAGCCCCCAGGTTCTGGCCGCCACCTTAAACGACTACTTCGGAGCCATGAGCGAGGTGATCGACGAAAACGGCGGTGTCATTACCCAGTTTCAGGGCGACGCCATGCTGATCGTCTTCAATGCGTTGAGTGCGGAACCGGACCATGCCCGCAAGGCGCTGCAAACGGCGCTGGCCATTCGGGAAATGTCTCTTGGCCGGACCTTCGGCGACGGTACCTATTTCAAAACCCGGTGCGGGATCAGCACTGGCGAGATCATGGTCGGCGCGGTCGGGGCCAAGGACCGGCTGGTTTTCACCGTGCACGGTGACAACGTCAACATCGCCGCCCGCTTAGAACAACTGAACAAGGATCACGGCACCTATATCTTGCTGACCGATGAAAGCCGCTTGGCCTGTGGCCTCGATTATGAATTCCGCAAGGTCTGTGATTGTATCGTGCGCGGTCGGGAAGCACCGACCACGGTGTATACGGTCGATCCCGTTTGATTGGACGCAGGACCTTTTCCATCGGCTTGCTGGCCCTGTGCGAAGTCGCGGTGCTGGCCCTGTGGTTTTCAGCCTCTGCCGTGGTGCCGTCTCTGGTCACCCAATATCCATTAACCGATACTGAAATTTCCCTGTTCACCAGTACGGTGCAGGCCGGATTCGTGCTCGGCACCCTGACAAGTGCGGTGCTGGGCCTGGCCGACCGACTGGAACCGCGACGATTTTTCATGGTCTCGACCCTGATCGCGGCGGCGGCCAACGGCTCAATCCTGTTGCTCGAACCGGGATCGACCGGGGTTTATATGGCCCGGTTCCTGACCGGCATGTGCATGGCCGGGGTTTATCCTGTGGGCATGAAAATGGTCGCCAGCTGGGCCAGGGGTGATCTCGGAATGCTGGTCGCCATCCTGGTCGGAGCCCTGACCCTGGGGTCGGCCTCGCCGCATTTGTTCAATGCCCTGGGCGGCATCGACTGGCGCTTTACCATCGCCGCCACATCTCTTGGCGCCCTGGTCGCTGCGGTCGCCATCAACTTTTTCAAAATGGGTCCCGGCCATGCCCCGGCGCGGAAATTTTCGCCCCTGCACCTGACCCTGGCTTTCCGCCAACCGGCCCTGCGCCTGGCTAATTTCGGCTACCTGGGCCATATGTGGGAATTGTATGCCATGTGGGCCTGGATCGGCGTTTTCCTGGCCGCCAGTTTTGACATCAATTCAGGTGGATACGACGGGGTCATATTGGCCCGGCTGGCAACGTTCATCATTATGGGCGTCGGCGGTCTGGTCGGCTGTCTGGCCGGCGGCTGGCTGGCCGATCGCTATGGTCGCACCGCCCTGACCATGGCAGCGATGACGATCAGTGGCGGTTGTGCCTTGATTGTCGGCTTTCTGTTTGCTGCCAATCCTTTGATTTTGGGTATTCTGTGCCTGGTTTGGGGTATCACCATCGTCGCCGATTCGGCCCAGTTTTCGGCCTCTATCACCGAACTGTCCGAACCTGAACTCATCGGCACCATGTTGACCGTGCAAACCTGTGCCGGGTTTATTCTGACCCTGATCACCATTCATCTGTTGCCGGTCTTTGTCGAGGCCGTGGGTTGGACCTATGCCTTCGCACCCCTGGCGCTGGGGCCTCTGTTTGGGGTTTGGGCCATGGCCCGGTTGCGCCGCCGCCCGGAATCCGTGGCTCTGGCCGGGGGGCGGCGATAAAAAGACCGGCCCCGTTTTGCTGGGGCCGGTAGTTTTATGGACGAAGTCGGAATTTGCGCCGGGGGAGCGCTTAAGGAAGGTGTTAACTCCGACAATGGCCATAACAACAGGAAAAACAGCTCGCCGCTGTGATCGCCGTCACAGCGCAAAATTTTTATATGCGGTCGAAAATTCGCTTCAGACCCCGCCAATACTTGATCGGCCCGGCCAGCAGTATCAGACGCCAGGAAGACAGGGGCACCAGATTGCGGTTGATGAACAGCACATCACCATGGAAATTGCGGGTGAAAACGATGCAGGTAAAACCAAGATCTTTCAGCCGGGCCTTGATGCGTTCAATATGGGGGCCCATTTCCGGGCTGACAAAATCATGAAATTCGATGGTGATCTGGCCGATTTTACACAAGATTCGATCCGGCGTTGAATCGAACATATCAATTTCGGCCCCTTCGATATCGACTTTCAACAGGTCAATTCGGGCGATGTCCTGATTTTTCAGGAAGCTTTCAAGGGTAATGCCGGGAACCGTTTCCCTGGTTCCGGCAGGCGCATCATCTTCGGGTGTCACCATGCCCCAATGGAATTCCTCGCCATCGGGGATCAACAGATCGATCGGGCCATCGGACCCGGTAATGGCGTGGTGATACTTGTGATTTTTTTTCCCTAATTGAATGGCCCGGTAATTGGCGCCTGCGGCCTCGACAATATGGCAGGTGCAGTTTTTTAATGTCGCCAGGGCGCTGGAAAATACGCCAATTGATCCACCCAGATCGACCACCACGGAAGTTTCATCCAGCGCCCCGGAATAGAATGTATGGCAGCAGATTTCGGGAAAATCGCCGTTGATGTATCTGGTTTCCCGCAGGGTGTGGTCGTCGGACTGGGTCATCGCCATTAGGAAATTGGTGGGCACGGCTGGGTTCGAACCAGCGACCCCTCGCGTGTGAAGCGAGTGCTCTCCCACTGAGCTACGCGCCCTTACTTAGGTAAGGAGGGCCGACATATAGGGTCGTCCGTATGGCGCTGTCAAGCAGATGGCAGCTTTTCAAACGCTTTTGGCAGGTCGTCGAATTGCTCTATGATAACATCGCCGCCTAAATCTTCGGCAAGACCCTGAGTGTAGCCGAAGGGGTCATTCAAAGGGCATAATCCGCGCCGCCAATCGCCATGTCAGCTATGAGCGGTCGAGCGGGTCTGTTCCAGCCGACCTCAGAATGTGTGCTGTTGACCCGAGCCGGAAGTTTTATTGAGGCGATAGCCTGACAATGAATTGCGGAAAGTAAGTTACTTATCGTCGCCAGCGAACCGAACGACCCACCGCTGGTCAAATGGGGCGCGATCATTTAGATTGATCCGATCTTTCTGTACCAAAGCGTTCCAACTCATCGAGCAAAGTAAACGCGCCAGGCTTTTTGGCAGGGCTGGCGTTGATTGTCTTCTCGTGGGGTGCCGCTGCTGTGGAGCAACACGAATGAAGGTAGTCATGTTGGCGGCCGGGATCGGTGCCCGGCTCGGTTTTACAACCAAGGAGCCTCCAGCGAAGGTTTTGCTTCGCTTCGGCGGAAAATCCCTGTTGCAATACCATATCGACATTTTCAGACGACACGGCATTGACGAACTGGTTCTTGGCGTTGGTCATCACCACCAAGACATCGAACGGGAGATCGCTGCCCTCGGGGCACAGGATTTTGTGCGAACCGTGTTCAATGAGAATTACGACGAGGGTAACATCGTCACCTTGTGGACCCTGCGCGACGAATTGTGTTGCGGGAAGCCGGTCCTGCTGATGGACGCCGACGTTCTTTACGACGAAGAACTGCTCGAACGTCTGCTCAATTCCCGACACCAGAACTGCCTGCTGCTTGATCGTTCATTCGAACCGGGTGATGAGCCTGTCAAAATATGTGTTCGGGATGGCGAGATCATCGAGTTTCGCAAATGGCAGAGCGCGGAGTTCGATTTCAGCGGGGAATCGGTCGGCTTTTTCAAATTATCCGCCGAGGTGGCCAAGAAGATTATCATTCAGACCGAGCTTTATTTACGCCAGGGGCACCGCCAAGAACCTTATGAGGAAACGATCCGCGATGTTCTGCTGACCTCGCCACGCGGCACCTTCGCCTTCGAAGACATCACTGGCGTGCCTTGGATCGAGATTGATTTTGCCGCCGACATCGAGTGCGCCAATACCGATGTTCTCCCGCGCATTCTAATGGCGGAGAGTAAACGCCACGCACCTATATTGAGCAAAAGGGATATGGTCCGAGGTGAGAGACAAGGGATATGAGCGGCTTCGAAGCATTTCTGTCGAACCAGCCAATCAATGCAATAATTGCCGCCATCCTATATGTATCGACCTATTTGTCATTCCTTAATCTCTTGAGATACCCACGAAACTGGCGACCTCCGGGTGTCTCCTCGACGGTCGCATCCGTAGCCCTGGCCGTCGTCATGGTGGCTTTCGTATCGGCATCTGCGGACGGTCTGGACATTGGATTGCTGTTCTTTTTGACCGGGTTTATTATCCTGTTGTTTGGCATTATCGCCTCACCTGCTGTCGATTTCCAACCTGGGTCCCGGCCCCTTGTTGAATTCCTGGCAAACCACGGCGACCATGCCGGGCTATGGATGGTTCTGCCAGCCCTCGTGGCCGGTTACGCCTTGCCATACGCCAAACTTCAGGGAGTTATGGCTGCTGCTATTGTTATTGAGTTGGCGTGGTATCTACGGCACAGATGGAATGGCAAGCGACAGTTATATTCACTTAGCGACCATGACCTTTTGGTTATGAAGACACAGGCGAAAGGAGATCTCGAGGATTTTGCCTTACGCCATGGTATCGGGGAACTGAAATTATCGGCCGCGGGCGCTCAGTGGTATGGATGCAGCAAATCGACGCTGCCCTGCGCCTTTAACCTCTACACCAACCGGCTCGGCCTCAATACGGCACCGTGTTGCCGGGAGCACATGAAAGAACTTGCCTACTTCGTCTCCTCCTGTCTCAAAGAGATGGAGGTCACCCACTGGTTGGAAGGCGGGAGCCTTCTGGGAGCCGTGCGGGAAAATGGCAACCTGTTGGCGTGGGAAGATGATGTCGATATCTCGTTCTTGCTGGACGACAAGTCCATCTGGTCTTCGGTAGCCAGGGGAATTTCTGCGCGCGGTAAGCGGCATGGCTATTACATCGAAATATTCGAAGACATCGGGTACTTAGGGGTCTCATTTGACCGACCGTTACCCTGGCCTTTCCGGTCGGAGCGAAACCGGATGCGAGGCGAAATCCGGCTTGATCTCGTCGCCTACCGGCGCGCCGTGAGTCATGGTCAGGCTGTGGTCGAAAGACGCACCTGCAAGGGGGCTTTGCCAATGACCGAGAATGGGTGGTTTGGCATGCCCGAAGAGACGGCACTCCCGACTTCGACAATCAGCTTTCTCGGCGAGGGTATCCCCTGTCCAAATCAACCCCAGTCGTATTTGCGCATCCTTTATGGGGATTATCAAAAAATTGAGTTCACTTATGTCGAACAGGCGGCGGCGGAAACCAGGCGTTCAGCCGACACGGTCAGCACGCATCTCAGCGATCCAACCTAATCAAAACTTGCTCTAGCGCTTCGGGTAATTCGTCAAAATGATCGATGATGACATCGCCGTTGAGGCTTTCCGCCGACCCCTGGGTGTAACCAAAGCGGCAGACAATGGTGGCGATGCCGGCGGCCTTGGCGGCAGTCACATCGTTGGCGTGATCGCCGACCATGACGGCGGTGGCGGGTTCTGCCGCCAGTCTATCCAGTGCCGCCAGTAGATGGCGCGGGTCGGGCTTCTTGATGCCGGGCAGTGTATCGCCGCCGATCACCGCGTCCAGGCCGTCAGCCAGGCCGAGAGTTGCCAGAATTTCCAGGGTCGCGTCGTAGGGTTTGTTGGTACACAGAGCCAGCTTGTAACCCTGATCTTTCAGCCGGGCCAGGCAATCAATGGCGCCGGGGAAGGGCACCGTCAGGTCGGCGGCGTGGGGTTCGTAGAATTGCAGAAAACGGGCAGACAGCGCCGCCAGATCATCGCTAGATACGCCGCTACCGGTGGCCAGGAACGCCCGTTCGACCAGTTTCGGAACCCCGTCACCGATCATGCCGGTGATTTCGTCGAGCGATACAACGCGGCGGTTCTCTTGCCCCAGCAGTTTGTTGGCGGCGGTGCGCAGGTCAGGCGCGCTGTCGACCAGGGTGCCGTCCAGATCGAACAATACGGTGGTAATGGCGGTAACAGGCATATAGATAAACTCCGTAACAATCTTTGACTTGGTGAACCCTGCGCTATGTGGCACATTCCGGGCACAAATTCATTGAAAAATTTCAATTCGGGCAATCCAGGTTTCATGAGCCACAGAAAAATCGCCGTTGTCATTCTCGCCGCCGGTCTGGGCACCCGTATGAAATCGACCCTGCCCAAGGTGCTGCACCCCTTGGCCGGGCGTCCCATGATCCGGCATTTGCTGGAAACCGTTGATGGCCTGGATCCCGATCAAGTGGTGGTCGTTGTCGGCGAGGCCTATGGCCAGTTGAGCGAGGCCGTGGCCCCTTATCCGGTGGTTACCCAGGCGGAACAACGCGGCACCGGTCATGCGGTGCGAATGGCGCGGCAACAATTGAGCGGTTTCGATGGCGACGTTTTCGTGCTGTTCGGCGGCGATCCGCTGATCACCCTTGAAACGTTGGAGGCCATGCTCCATGTGCGCGCATCAGAAGACAATCCGGCCGTCGTCGTGCTCGGTTTCCAGGCCGCCGATCCGGGTGCCTATGGTCGCCTGATAACATCAGAAGATGGCACGCTCGAAGCCATTGTTGAGGCCAGGGACGCAAGCCCGGAACAACTGGAAATCACGCTCTGTAATTCCGGTGTCATGCTGATCGATGGGGCCCACATCTGGCAATTGCTGGACCGGGTCGGCTGTGACAATGCCAAAAACGAATATTATCTGACCGATATTGTCGGCCTGGCCCGCGACCAGGGCCTCGATTGCCGTTTTGTAGAAGGTGACGAAGAAGAACTGCTGGGCGTCGATAACCGGGTCGATCTGGCCCTGGCCGAATTGATCATGCAGGACCGCCTGCGCACACGGGCGATGGAAAACGGCGCCACGTTGAGCGATCCGGGCAGCGTGTTTTTCAGTTTTGACACCGTTCTGGGCGAGGATGTCAGCGTTGGCCCGAACGTGGTTTTCGGTCCCGGCGTGACGGTCGAAGACGGGGCCACGATCAAGGCGTTTAGTCATTTGGAAGGTGCCCATGTGGCGGTCGGGGCAACCGTCGGTCCTTACGCCCGGTTGCGGCCCGGTGCGCAGATCGGCGCCGGGGCAAAGATCGGCAATTTTGTCGAAATCAAAAATACGGTGGTCCATCCCGGCGCCAAGATTTCGCACCTGAGCTACATTGGTGACGCGGAAGTGGGTGAAGACGCCAATATCGGGGCGGGTACGATTACCTGCAATTATGACGGTTTTTTCAAATCGAAAACGGTCATCGGCAAGGGCGCGTTTATTGGTTCCAACACCGCCCTGGTGGCCCCTGTGACCATTGGCGAGGGGGCCGTTATCGGTGCCGGATCAACCATTTCCCGCGACGTGGAAGCGGACTCTCTGGCCCTGACCCGGGCCGATCACAGGGCAATCGTGGGTTGGGCCAAATCAAACCGGGACAACAAAAGCGCTCTGAAAGCGAAACAGGGCAACAACAAGAAAAGGTAGGCAGCAATGTGCGGAATTATCGGCATTATCGGCAGGCAAGACGCCGCACCCCGCCTGATTGACGGGCTGAAACGGCTGGAATATCGGGGCTATGATTCTGCCGGTGTGGCGACACTTGTCGATAACGTCATCCATCGCCGCCGCGCCGAGGGCAAACTGGTCAATCTGGAAACCCGCCTGAATGAAGACCCCTTAAGCGGCACCACGGGCATCGGCCACACCCGCTGGGCGACGCACGGGGTGCCCAACGAAATCAACGCCCATCCCCACGCCACCGAGCGTGTCGTGCTGGTGCACAATGGCATCATCGAAAACTTTCAGGAACTTAAAGAAGAGGTCATCGCCGGTGGCGCCGAATTGGCCTCGCAGACCGATACCGAAGTGGTCGCCCATTTGCTGACCAGGTATTTGGATGATGGTGACGACCCGCAGACGGCGGCATCGAAAACCCTGAAACGGCTGACCGGGGCCTTTTCCCTGGGTATCCTGTTCGCCGGTTTCCCGGACCTGATGATCGCCGCCCGGCGCGGCACCCCGCTGGCCATCGGCCTGGGCGAGGGCGAGGTGTATCTGGGCTCGGACGCCCTCGCCCTGGCTCCTCTGACCAACCAGATCATGTATCTGGAAGATGGCGACTGGGCGGTGATGAGTGCCGCCGGGGTGACCGTGTTTGATCAAGATGACAGCGAAATTGAGCGCCCGGTGCGGACCTCGGAAGTATCCGGGGAAATGGTCGGCAAAGGCGGCTACGACCATTTCATGCTCAAGGAAATTTACGAACAGCCGCAGGTCATTGGCGACACCCTGCATTCCTACGTTAATCCGGCGACCCGGGAAGTCACCCTGCCGGACCTGGGCTTTGATCTGGCGGCAATAGACCGCATCACCATCATCGCCTGCGGCACCTCGTCCTATGCCGCCATGGTCGCCAAATACTGGATCGAAGGCCAGGCCAGGGTGTCGGTCGAAGTGGATGTGGCCTCGGAGTTTCGTTACCGGGCGGCGGATATGGCCAAGGGTGGCCTGGCGGTGTTCATATCCCAGTCCGGGGAAACCATGGATACCCTGGCCGCCCTGCGCTACGCCCGGTCGCAGAAGCAGAAAATCCTGTCCATTGTCAATGTGCCCGAAAGCACCATCGCGCGGGAATCCGATGCGGTGTTGCAGACTTATGCCGGGCCTGAAATCGGCGTCGCCTCGACCAAGGCGTTCACCACCCAGTTGACCGTGCTGGCCTGTTTCACCATCGCCCTGGGCCGGGCCAAAGGCGCTATCGAACATAACCGGGCGGCGGCCCTGACCGGCGCCCTGACGGAAGTTCCGGCGCGCGCGGCAGAGGTAGAGCTGCTCCCGCGCCCGCGTGACGCCCACGTAGAAGAGCCTGCGCTCCTCCTCGATGTCGGTCGGCGACGCCTTCACCGTGGCCAACGCCACCGACGCCCTGAACAACGACACCTTCACCGTCTCCGCGGTCACCGCCACCACGATCACCATCAAGGAAAAGAAATTAACCAACGAAGGCGCTTCCGGGACCGAGGTCTCGGGCACCGTCGCCGCCACCTCGTATTACAAAGGCGA
>CBFDVE010000022.1:0-14261 GCA_965613205.1 uncultured Rhodospirillaceae bacterium | reverse complement strand
GCCGAGAATGACGGACGCCGGGTCTTAGTGGAGCTTTACACAGCCCAGGGTTGCCCAATTTGCCCGGCGGCAGACGCGTATCTGGCCGAGTTGGCGAAACAGCCAGGCATTTTGGCTTTGTCCTTTCATGTGGATTATTGGGATTATATCGGCTGGAAAGACCCGTTCGCGAACCCGGCGAATACGCGGCGGCAAGAATCCTACGCCAAACGCCTTGGCCTGCCCTATGTCTTCACGCCGCAGATGGTCGTCGATGGCGTGTTCCAGGGATCGGGCGGCGACCGGGCCCAGATCACCGGCCTCATCGGCCCATTGATCCCAGATTCTAACGCCGTTGTCGCGCAGGTATTTGATATTGGTATGGCCCGCCAGGAACCACAGAAGCTCGTGGATAATCGACTTCAGATGCAGCTTTTTTGTCGTCACCATGGGGAAGCCCAGGGCCAGATCGAATCGCAACTGGGCACCGAAGACAGACCGGGTGCCGGTGCCGGTGCGGTCTCCCTTGATCGACCCGCTGTCGCGGATATGGGCCATCAGGTCCAGATATTGCTTCACGAATTGCATCCTTCAATCCCGGTTAACGATTCTCACCTTCAAAATAGCCCATTACGAAGCATCTGTCTGCGATACCTCCCGGCCCTTCCCTTGGCCGTGCTTAGGCCTTATATTGGTTACGTCGGGCAACCGACTATGACGATAAACGCTATACGGAATAATCGTTACGGACCCGGGGGCAGTGCCCGGCGCCTCCACCACTTTCTTTTCCGGGTCTTCGGCGGCTTCGGAACCAGGCAAGGGGGGGCGAAACAGGATCGACGTGCGTGGTAAAGGTATGGTTTTCGGCCGGCATGGTACCCACCGTTATCGGGCCAACACTATGAATGCCAACGATAATGAGGCATTTGCAGTTGCCGCCTAACGGCTAAGCAACTACGGGGTCCGGGGGGCACCTGGCAACAGAAGCCCCCCACTTAGATAACCGACGGCCCGGCGCAATCGGGCCCGCGCAAAGGGATGACATTGTGGCCGACTACCAAGAGATAGAAACCCTGCGCTACGATAAATGGGTCGAAGAGGCGCTGCGGGATGTTATCCGTCGCGCCCTGCAACAGGCCGCGACTCTGGGCCTGCCCGGTGACCATCATTTTTTCATCACCTTCCAGACCGGCGACGAGGGTGTTGAAATGCCCCAGTCCCTGCGCGCCGAACATGCCAACGAAATGACCATTGTATTACAACACCAGTTCGAAGACCTGGTGGTCGAAAAAAGCGGTTTTTCCATTACCCTTAGCTTCAGCGGTCGACCGACCCGGCTGGTCATTCCGTTTGCCGCCGTCACGTCGTTCGCCGATCCATCGGTTAATTTTGGCCTGCAACTGAAGATGATTCCGGTCGAGGAAATTGATGGCGAAGAAGGCGAAAATACCGCCGAGCAGGATGTCGAAATTATTCCGGCCATCGCCCAGGTCGAGAGCGGCGATGAAATCGTCAACGTCGATGTGCCTTCCGATGGTGACGACGAACCGGAAAAAATGGGTGAAGTCATCGCCCTAGATGCCTTTCGCAAAAAATAGCCCAAGAAATAGCCCAAGAAATAGCCATGGCCGACTACGTCCATCACGAAATATTTCCGCTCAGTGCGGATGAGGCCACTCCCTGGCGTTTGTTAAGCGCCGACTCTGTCTGCGTGGCGGAATTCGATGGCCAGGAAATCCTCAAAGTCGAGCCTCGGGCATTGACCCTGCTGGCGGCCCAGGCCATGAGCGACATCGCGCATCTGCTGCGGCCCGGTCATTTACAACAGTTGCGCAAAATCCTCGACGACGATGAGGCCTCGGATAACGACCGCTACGTCGCCCTGGATCTGTTAAAAAACGCCAACATTGCGGCGGGCCGCGTGCTGCCCATGTGTCAGGATACGGGCACCGCCATTGTCATGGCCAAGAAAGGCCAGCGGGTGTGGACAGGCGGCGATGACGAAGCGGCCCTGGCCGAAGGGATCATGAAAACCTACCAAGAAAGCAACCTGCGCTATTCCCAGGTGGCGCCGCTCGACATGTTCACCGAAACCAACACCGGCACCAATTTACCGGCCCAGATCGACATTTACGCCACGCAAGGCACTGACTACAAGTTTCTGTTCATGGCCAAGGGCGGCGGCTCGGCCAACAAGACGTTCCTGTATCAACAGACCAAGGCGTTGCTTAATCAAAACAGCCTGATGGCGTTTCTCGATGAAAAAATCCGCACGCTCGGAACGGCGGCCTGCCCGCCCTATCACCTGGCCGTGGTTATCGGCGGCACCTCTGCCGAGGCCAATCTGAAAACCGTCAAACTGGCCAGCGCCCGCTACCTGGACGGCCTGCCTCATGCGGGCAATGAACACGGCCAGGCCTTCCGGGACCTGGAAATGGAAGCTTCTGTTCACACGTTGACCCAGAATATGGGTATCGGGGCGCAGTTCGGCGGCAAGTACTTCTGCCATGATGTGCGGGTCATTCGCCTGCCCCGCCACGGCGCGTCGTGCCCGGTGGGCATCGGTGTGTCGTGCTCGGCGGATCGGCAGTGCCTGGGCAAGATCACCACTGATGGCGTCTTTATCGAGCAACTGGAACAGGATACGGCGCAGTATCTGCCGGAGATTTCTACTGATCAGTTATCGGACGCGGTGGTCGAAATAGACCTGAACCGGCCCATCGCCGATGTGCTGGCCGAACTGACCAAACATCCGGTCAAGACCCGCCTGTCCCTGAGCGGCACCCTGGTGGTGGCCAGGGATACCGCCCACGCCAAGTTGCAGGAACGCATCGACAGCGGCGAAGGACTGCCCGCCTACATAAAAGATCACCCGGTCTATTACGCCGGACCGGCGAAAACCCCGAAAGGTTATGCTTCGGGATCGTTCGGGCCGACCACGGCCGGGCGCATGGACCCCTACGTCGACGCCTTCCAGGCGGCAGGCGGGTCGATGATCATGCTGGCCAAGGGCAACCGGTCCAGGGCGGTCACCGCGGCGTGCCAGAAATACGGCGGTTTTTATCTGGGCTCCATCGGCGGCCCGGCGGCCCGGCTGGCGCTCGACTGCATCCGCAAGGTCGAGGTGCTGGAATACCAAGAACTGGGCATGGAAGCGGTGTGGCGTATTGAGGTCGAAAACTTCCCCGCCTTCATCGTCGTCGATGACAAAGGCAACGATTTCTTCGCCGAATTCCGTGCGCCCATGCATAACGGCTGATGAGACTATATTAGTTTAAATTGACTGCAACTATCCATTTAGTTGCAATATTTGCACTTTTTTTGCTAAAATAGGCCTAAATGGATATTGCAGTACTCTTTTTGCTTATATTTATTGATAGGGCTACCCAGAAAAATGCTTATACAATTTCGCGCTGAAAACTACCGCTCTCTTCGGGACGAGCAGGAGTTGTCTTTTGTTGCATCAAATCTTGAAGAATCTGCGGGCAAAACGGTTCCAATTCTTGGGGGAAACAAAAAATTGCTTTGTGCCGCCGCAATTTATGGAGGCAATGCGGCCGGGAAATCAAATGTTCTCCATGCATTTGGTTTCATGGTCAATGCTATCCTGCACTCTCACTCCAGATGGGAAGGACGGGAGGGCGTACCAAGCCAACCATTCCTCTTTGATACGGTTTCAATAAAGAAACCATCCCGATTTGAAATCAATTTTCTCGTAAATGGGGTCCGTTACATTTATGGATTTTCGATGGATCGAAAAATTGTTGTTGAAGAAACACTGTACGCCTATCCAATGGGCAAGCAGCAACTATGGTTTGAACGTAACGCTGCGAGGGATCCGCAATTTAATTTTGGCAAAAAATTAATCGGTGAAATTCGAACCATTGAAAAGTTGACCCGCCCAAACAGCCTTTTTCTTTCAGCAGCTGCGCAGAATAACCACCCTCAACTCTCACCAATTCATGAGTGGTTTTCGGACCAGGTAATCTCTTTTTCGAGTTCACATAGGGACCCGAGAACGACCATTAACAACATTGAAAAAAAAGAACTTTCTGTTACCGACTTGATGAAGTTTCTTAAATTTGCTGATCTTGGCGTAAGCGATATTGAACTTACTGATGAAGATGATGAATCAAAGAAATTTTCCACCGAGTTTCGAGCCGCAATTACAGAGTTTTTCAAATCACGCGGTGACGAAAATATTGCAGAAATGTTTTCGTCGGTTAGTCCTTCAAAAAAAATAAAACTGCTTCATTCTGGATACAGCAACAAGAACTTTCCAATAGAATTTGGAGCCGAATCACATGGAACACAAACTCTATTTTCTTTGATTGGTCCGATCATGGATAAAATAAGAAATGGTGGTGTGATACTTATTGATGAATTAGAAAACGGTATGCATCCGCATCTTGCAAGGCAATTGGTAAGAATATTCAATTCTTCTGATACCAACACCAAAAATGCTCAACTGATATTTACTACGCACAGCACCAACCTTCTTCGGGAAGGAGAGTTAAGGCGCGACCAAATTTGGTTAACTGAAAAAGACCTTAAAGGCGCTACACATCTTTACCCACTAACCGATTTCAAGCCTCGTAAGTCGGAAAACATTGAACGCGGGTATCTCCAGGGTAGATATGGCGCGGTACCATATCTTGGCGATGTTGGCTTTATAAACTCGAAGGGATAAAGAGTTGAGTCGGAGAAAAAATCAAAAGCTTCGTCATGGCCTACTCCGAAGAGACGCATATCGTGAGCCAAAACCAAGAATTCTTGTGGTCTGTGAGGGCTCGGTAACTGAGCCTCGCTACTTTCGTGATTTTTCAACAGATCAAAAAAACGGACTGGTCGAAGTTAATGCAATCGGCTTAGGATTCGATCCAACTACCCTTGTCGAAGAAGCCGCCAAACGTCAAGACATGGCCGCAAAAGAAGCTGAGAATAAGGAAGACGATTTTCTAAGTTACGATGATGTGTGGTGCGTTTTCGATATTGACGACAAACCAAGAGAACGAAAAGTGCCGGAAGCCCGGAGTGCCGCAAAGAAACTAAAAATTAAACTTGGTATATCTAACCCCTCTTTTGAACTATGGGCCCTGTTGCATTTTCAGGATTACAACAAGCCCGGCAACCAAACCCAAGTCGGAAAAGCATTAAAAAAACACCTTCCGAAATATGAAAAATTACTGCCATACGAGATATTAGCACCGACATATGATGAGGCTGTCACACGAGCGAAAGCTGGCGCAAAAAATCGTGCTGGCGAAGGAGATCCATATGGCGATCCCTCCACAACTGTTTTCAAACTTACAGAGATAATAAGAAAATTTGGAAAAAAGTAGCCGTTTGAATTTGATGTCCCTGCCCGATCTTCTTAATAACGGCCCGGCCAACGCCGCCACCACCATCGCCCTGGCCCACGGTGCCGGGGCTCCCATGGATACGCCGTTTATGGCAACCTTTGCCGATGGCCTGGCCGGGCGGGGCTTTCGCGTGGTGCGGTTTGAATTTCCCTATATGGCCGAGCGCCGCCGGGGCGGCGGCAGACGCCCGCCCAATCCGGCCAGGGTCTTGTTCGAGTGCTGGCAGGCGGTGATTGATCGTCTGGGGCCGGAAAACCTGATCATCAGCGGTAAATCCATGGGCGGGCGATATGCCTCGATGATCGCCGACCAGGCCAAAGTCAGGGGTGTGGTTTGCCTGGGTTATCCCTTTCACCCTCCGGGAAAACCTGAAAAACTGCGGGTCGAGCATTTGCAAACCATGACCACGCCGACCCTGATTTTGCAGGGTGATCGGGATTCCCTGGGCAATCGAGAGGAAGTATCGGGGTACGATTTATCCCCGGCGATCACCGTGCGCTGGCTCGAAGACGGTGATCATCACCTGAGCCCGCGCAGGAAATCCGGTCGCACCGAAGAGCTGAACTGGCGAGAGGCCGTGGATGCTTTTGCCGAATTTGCCGCTGGTGTTTAAATGCCCGTCGATCCGACAAATCTGATCGCCTTCATCATTGCCGTCTCGGCCCTGGTGATGACGCCCGGTCCCGACACGGTGCTGATTATCCGCTATGCCTTAAGTTCCGGCCAGCGGGTCGGCCTGGCCGCCGTTGCCGGGGTGCAACTGGGCCTGATCGTTCATACCGGCCTGGCGATTGCCGGTATTTCCCTGATCATCGCCTCGTCGCCGGTGTTGTTCAGGGCGGTGGCCTTGACCGGGGCCGCCTATCTGGCCTGGTTGGGCGTGCAGGGGTTTAGGAGTGGTGGAGCGCTTGGTTTCAGCGTTGGCGGTGGCCCCGTATCAGGCGCCAAGGCGCTGCGCGATGCGGCGCTGACCAATCTGCTGAACCCGAAAGTGATCCTGCTGTTCCTGGCCCTGATGCCCAATTTCATCGATCCCGAACGCGATAACGTCCCGGCTCAGTTGCTCACACTGGGGGTCACTCTGATCATCATCAATACCCTGTGGCAGGCCCCCCTGGCCTGGCTGGCGGTGGTGGCGCGGCGATGGTTGGCGGATCCGAAAGTAAGCCGGACAATTTCACGGACGACCGGCACCATCCTGTTGATCTTCGCCGTCCTAATGGTCTTCGACAACGTCCGCTAAAGATATTTCACCCATGTTTTGGCCGATCTGGCGACAGATGGATCGGGCCAGCAGGGTCACCCGGCCATGGTTCTGATGATTTTCCGTGACCTTGCGGCAGTGCCGGTCCCAGTCGTCCGGGGCGATGCGATACAGGGTAAAGTGCCCATCACTGTGCTGGAAGGCGGCGATGATGCCATCGATGCGCTGGGCCATGGTATTGGTCAAACCGACGCTGCTGGTGCGGGGACGGGCGCAGCGAATGGTCATGCGCTGGCCGTTGATGTCAAATTCGTTGGCGGTTTTTGATAATTCCGTGCCGCCCAGAATTCCGGCAATCTTGCGCGATGTCACATGGCCCCACCTGCCGGCCCTGGCCCCTTTTTTCGGCCTGCCGCCGCTCCAGCTACCGGATTTCTGATACAGGCCGTTGCGGATCAGATCGATGATCGCCTCGGACCGGCTGACCAGGCCGCTGGTTTGCTGATAGCCATCGATAAGGGCCAGAAGGTCACCCGGAATTCGAACACCGAGAGATTGACTGACAGCCATAATATTTTCCTCTCATCTACAAGGTGTGCACACCTTATCACAATACGGATAAATTGACAAGTGCTTGTGCTTTTCAGTATTGCCTGTCTTGGGCAAGTTCAAACGGCAGGGAACGGCATGGATATCGATCCGGGGAAAATTCGAAAACGCTCGGTCCGTATTGCCGGCCATGCCACCAGCATTTCACTGGAGGCCGCGTTCTGGCAGGCCCTGAAACAAATCACCGACCAGCGGGGTTGTTCGATCAACCAACTGATCACCGACATTGACGCCGCCCGACCGAGCGGAAATTTATCCAGCGCCATCCGGGTCTATGTGCTTAACCACCCAGCCCCTTGAGTAGCCCTTTCAATAAATTTTGCGGGCTCAGTTTTGGCGGTTCCGTCGCCGGAGGAGGAGGTGGTGGCTGATCACCAGGAGGTGGCGGCTGTCGACTCTGACCAGTGCCGCCCAATCCCGGCAGGATGTTCTGCAACAACGATCCCAGTCCTTTTTTCCTGAGCAACTTGTCGACGCCAAGCAGCGGCAAAGCCCCGGTGATCAGACTGCTGGTATCGAGCTTGACCGTTGGAGCATCGAGCCTGCCGCGAATGGAAAACGGAACGGTCGATGCCGTGGGCGCACCCTGATTGAGAATCTGGCCGAGAAAATTTTGCGACAAATCGACCTGACCGCCGACATCGATCAGCCAACGGGCCAGGTCAACGGTGCCCGATGCCCGCCCGTTGCCCATTGAGGAAACCAGTTTGAGATCGTTTGTCCTGGCGACGCCGCGTGAGACGGCGAACGTGCCGGTAATATCGGCGGCCACGCCCCCCCTCTTATTGCCCAATAATGATCCGCCCAGATTATTCAGTCCGGCGACCAGGCCGAGGGCGGCTGACATGGCCGTGCCCTGGCCACCGGTTTTGACATCGAGCTTTCTGAGCGCCAGCGCTCCTTGCCCGTTCAGGCCCGCGATCAACGCCGCAACACTGTTGCCGGTGGTGTTCATATCCAGGTTCAGTTCGCCGCTACCGGTGGCCATTTGCTCGCCAGTCACGGCCAACAAGGCTTTGGCGACATTGATATTTTTCAGCACGATGCCGCTTTTGACTCGCAGGGTCCGGGCCACGTTAACGGTCGCGCGCCCGTCGAAAACGCCGCCGAACAGGCCGCCGTTCAGGCGACTGACGGTGAGTGTGCCGTTATTCACCGTGGCCACGATATCGGCATTTTCGACCCGGTATTTGCCAAAGATAACGGTATTTGATTTGATCTTCAGGTCCGCATCAAACCTTTTCAAGGCGCTCAGATCAATAATATCGGTCGGCCATTTTCCCGGCTTCAGGGCCACCGTATGACGGAATGGTGAGGCCGGGTTCTGCGCCCTGGGGACAACAAAGGCGGCCGGTAAAGCTCGGGTCCCATCGTTCAGCCTGGCTGAGCCTGAAACCGGCAACAGATTATCGACATTGATTTCCCGGGTCGTTAAGTTGGCGGTGATCTTTGGCCGGGCGCCATCGATGGCAATGGCGGCGCTGCCCTGCAGGGACAGGGGGCTGGTATTGAGCCTGAGATCGTTCAGGGCCAAGCCCGAGATATTGGCCTTGACGTTGGCCGCCAGTTTCAATCGGCCCAATTTGCGGGCCGGCCGGTAATCGACACCAAGAGTGCGCAGCAATGCGCCTAAATTCTTGTGCCTTAAATCCAGTTTGCCATCAAAACCACCGATCACCGGCATCAGTAACAGTTGACCATCCGCACTCAGCACGCCGCCGGCTCCGCCCAGTTCAAGCTTGATTTTGGGCTTTACAACTGAACCGTTCAGGGTTGTCTTCAGGGTCAGGGTGCCGATTGATTTAGCCAGCGGCGGCGGCTCCGATCCGGCCAAACGCATCAGTCTGCCCAGATCGCCAACCCGGCCTTTGATCCTGATATTTTTCAGTGACGGGATGCCGCTTAAATTGGCCAATACACCGTCGAGCGAAACACTGGAACCGGCCATCTTGGCGACGCTCAGAGCTTTGATATCGAGGGTCGCGTCTGAGAGCGATCCATCGAAGACGACATCCTTGATCGAGGTGCCACCATAAACCAGGGTTTTGATCCGCGCCTTGATATTGGCATCGAAACCTTGCAGGGCTTTCAATCCGGCGAGAGATTGGGCGATTGGATTGTCGCCGCCAACCGGGGCCGCTGGCGGTGTGCTTTTGGCGCCCGACGTTGTCGCGCTTTTGGCCGCTTCGGCAGGCGATTTTCGAGCCGGTTTATCGGCCACCAGATAGGCGTCAAGATTGATCCGGTCGAGCACCAGATTGACCCCGAAAGAAGGTCGCCTGGTCAAATTCACGGTCGCCGCCCCGGTCAGGCGGGAACTGTCGAACCGCAAGACAATGTCACGGGCCAAAAGTTGCTGCGGGGTGGCTTTCAGATTGCCGGCAAGTGTGACCTTGCGCAGGCGATCCGAAGGCACCGGCGGCGGACTTAGCCCGAGCCAGTCGAGTGTGCTGCGAAGATCGCTGATCGATACTTCGATTTGACCTTCGAATTGTGGCTTGCCGCCGACCGGGCTTAAAAACCCGAATACGGCCACGTCGGCACCACCTGGGAACTGCGCACCAAGCTGGCTGATGGTGATTTCGCCATTGGCCAGATCAATACTGGCCCGCGCCTGGCGCATCAATCCACCCCGGAAAGTCAGAGATTCCGCATTGATGGCCAGAGTCACATCGATCCCGGTCGGCAAAGAAAAATCACCTGAGCCACCCTCGGCGATGGGCTTTTCGGGCAGGCTCAGGGAGACCGTTGAATTTGATGACCTGGTTTTTTCAGTTTTTTTCTGGGCGGTGGAATTGACCGACGGCGGCCTCGGTATGGCAGCCAGGGCCAGCCAGTCATCCAGATTGATGCTCGCCGTCGCCATGTCAACTGCCAAACTGGTTTTCTCGCCGATTTCTGCCCTGATGGAACCGGCAAAGCTGGCCATGCCCAGATTTATGTTAAGGTCCGACAAGTCAACCCCGGCGGCAGAGGCGGCGATTTCCCCTTGCACGGCGAAATTTTGGCCCAGCAACCCGGGCAGCTCACCGGCGCCGGAAAAACCATGGATCAGGTCGGACAGGCGAGTGCTTTCGCCGGCAATTGTGCCTTTGAAAGTGGGATTTTCATCCAGTCCGGTCAGCACGCCCGAAGCCGACAGGCGGCCTTTTTCGGGTGCCAGGCCGACGGAGAAAGTAATCGGCACGGTGCGGCCTTCGATTATGTTGCCAAGAGAAATATCATAGGTCAGCGGAAAACCACGCGCGACCAGCGAGCCGGAGCTGTCAAACGGCCCGTTCAGAGATGCCGCCGCCACCTTGGCGTTGATGTTGTCGATCTTTTCAACGGTTCCGGCCAGGCCATCGCGAATGATCACCGTGCCATCGACAATGACAAAATTATCCAGGCGCACGTCATAGGAACGTGTGCCCTTGTCGGCAACGGCCGTCTCACGAGAAGAAGGTTCCGGGCTGGCGGCGGCTTTTTCTTCGACATTGTCACCCAGTAATCCCAGCACGTTCCAGCGACCATCTGAAAATTTCTCGATCTCGATGATCGGTTCGACCAGACGGATTGTCTGCACCTGCACCTGACCGCTGAGCAGGGGCCCAAGCGCGATCCGTACCTGCAAGGATTTGAGCCGCACCATTTCGGGCGAGGCCGCACCGGCAACATTGCCCAGACGCACCTTGTTGACGACCAGCGCCGGAGACGGCAGCACGGCCAGTTCAATGTCTCCATCTATATTAATGGTCAGCCCGGTGGCTTCTTTGACCCGGGCGGTAATTTCACCCTTGTAGCTGTTCCAGTCGATCAGACCCGGACCAACGACCACACCGGCGATCAGTAGTGCGATCAGGACAACCAGGGCAATCAGCAGTTTTTTCACCGGGGTAATGCTCCAATTTCAGTCATTATAGATCGAATATCTTGCCCGGATTCATGATGTTGTCCGGGTCCAGGGCGCGCTTGATATCGCGCATGGCATCCAGGGCATCGCCATGTTCGGCGTCCATGAACTCTTTCTTGCCGTGGCCGATACCGTGTTCGCCCGAACAGGTGCCACCCATGTCTATGGCCCGGTGGATCATGGCGCTGTTGATACTTTCGGCGGCGGCGAATTCGGTTTTGTCCTGCGGGTCGATCAACAAGGCGAGATGAAAATTGCCATCGCCCACATGGCCCAGGATGGGGGCCGTCAACGGGCTATTATCGATATCCCTGCGGGTCGCCAGAATACAATCGGCGAGCCTGGAAATGGGCACGCAAACATCCGTGAACCAGGGTTTGGAGCCCGGCCGCAGCGCCATGGCGGCGTAGGCGGCATCATGCCGGGCCTGCCACAGGGTATTGCGGTCTTCCTGTTTTTCGGCCCAACGGAAGTCTCCGCCACCATTATCGAGGCACAAGTCTTCGACCAGTTTGACCTGTTCGCGAACGGTCACTTCCGAGCCACCAAATTCCAGAAACAGGGTCGGTTGCTCGGCATAATCCAGTTTGGAATAGGTATTAATGGCGGCCATTTGCACGTCATCGACAAATTCGATGCGGGCGATAGGAATATCCATTTGCATGGTCTGAATGACGGTGTTGACGGCCCGTTCGATATCGGCAAACGAGACCACCGCAGCCAGGGTAAATTCCGGGATGCCGTACAGCCTGACGGTCACTTCGGTGACGATCCCCAGCGTCCCTTCCGAGCCAATAAACAGGCGGGTCAGATCGTATCCGGCCGATGATTTGCGGGCCCGGTTGCCGGTCTGGATGATCCGGCCATCGGCCCTGACCACGGTCAGCGCCATGACATTTTCGCGCATCGTGCCATAGCGCACCGCATTGGTGCCCGATGCCCCGGTCGCCACCATGCCGCCAAGGGTGGCATCGGCTCCGGGGTCAATGGGGAAGAACAAACCGGTATTGTGCAAATTCTGATTCAATTGCTTGCGGGTCACCCCGGCCTGCACGGTGGCATCCATGTCGTCATGGCGGGTGGCGATGATCTGGTCCATGGCGCTTAGATCCAGACTGACACCACCCTGCAAGGCGGCCAGGTGGCCTTCCAGCGAGGTGCCGGCCCCGTAGGGGATGATCGGAACGCGGCGGGCGGCGCATACCTTGACAATGTCCGAGACTTCTTGCGTCGATCTGGCAAACACCACCACATCGGGCGCAGCGCCTTCATGAAACGACAAATCCTCGCCATGTTGCTGGCGCACAGACTGGCCCAAAGACAAGCGTTCGCCGACGATGCCGCGAAGTTCTTCGATCAGGCTGTCATCGACGTTGGCATGTCGGCTGTGGTCCGGCGATTGATCCATGATGATCCGGTTGTTTTAGGGTCGTGTTGTTATACAGCGCCCCGTCATGTGGGACAAGGCGCTGTAATTATTGACGATTACACGTTTAAGCGATCAGGTTGCCCGGCCCTTGATTTTTTGCCGCAGACGCTCCACCTGGGCCGCCACATCGCCGAAACGGGGATGAATGGCCTGTACACGTTCAAACGCCTTCAAAGCCGCCCGATCATCGCCGATGGCCAGATAGATCAGGCCAAGCCCGGAAAATGCGCCGAAGTGCCGCGGTTCCAGGGCCACCGTGCGTTCGATATCCAACACCGATTTTTGCAGCTCACCCATGGCATAATAGACCGTGGCGCGCTTGTTCCAGCCTTCGGCAAATTCAGGCTCCAGCGCGATGACTTTATCGAACGACCGAAGCGCCGCCGCTAAATCACCGACGTTCAAAAGCGCCACGCCACGAGCCATTTCCGCATTGACGTTTTGGTCGCCCGAGCGCAGCCACATGTTCCAAATTTGCCGCTCGGCGTTTAAAGCCTCGGCGGTATCGTTCGTATGGGCGAGAGTCTGGAACAACGGCTCCAGGCGTGGATCATCCTGGCCCCCATAGGCGGGCCATTGCAGCAAGGCGACAAAGATTACAACGAGACGGATCATGATCCGTATAACTTGGCTGTTGCGGCGGACTTATTCAAGGTTTTCAGGGCGGGGTCCGCCACTGGCCCAGTCCAGTAACTCGACCGTATGAACCACAGGAACATTGCTGGCTTCGGAAATTTGCACCAGGCAGCCGATGTTGCCGGTGGCGATAACGTCCGGGCTGGTGTCTTCCAGATTGATCACCTTGCGATTTTGCAAGCGGCTGGCCAGTTCCGGCTGCAACATATTGTAGGTGCCGGCCGAGCCGCAACACAAATGCCCTTCCGCCGGTTCGCGCACATCGAACCCGGCATCACGCAGCAATTGTTTCGGCCCTTCCGTCAGCTTCTGGCCGTGCTGCATGGAACAGGCCGAATGATAGGCGACGGCGGGATAGTGATCCAGTCGGGTCGCGGCCAGGCCCAGGTCGCACATGACTTCGGTGACATCACGGGTCAACCCGGCGATGTGAGTTGCCCGTTCCGACCAGTCCGGGTCCTGCGCCAGCATATGACCGTAATCCTTGACCGTGGTGCCGCAGCCCGATGCGTTGATGATGATGGCGTCCAGACCCTCGCCGTCCACTTCGACCATCCAGGCGGAAATGTTTGTCCGCGCGGCGGCGTGCGCCGCCTCTTCCTTGCCCATGTGCTGGACCAAAGCGCCACAGCACTCAGCCCCTTGTGCGATGACGACCTCGCAGCCATGACGGGTCAACAGGCGCACGGTGGCCTCGTTGATGGCCGGGCGCAGGACTTTCTGGGCGCAACCGGTCATCAGCGCCACCCGCATGCATCTTTCCCCGTGGGCCGGAAAAACCTGCGGCCGGTCGACAGCGGCCGGGCCGTAAATACGCTCGGGCACCATGTCGATCATACCTTTCAGACGGCCCGGCAGCAGCGCCCTGAAGGGTCGAACCAGCCGGGCCGCCCAAAGCGACAGGCGGAACAACGCCGGGTTCGGCACCACCGCGGCCAGGATCGACCGCAGCAGACGGTCGCCGAGCGGGCGACGACAGGTCTTTTCAATATGACCCCGCACCTGATCGACCAGATGCAGCTTCGCCTGACGCGGCGGGAGCCCATCGGCAGCACGGTGCTGTTGATCTGCGGCCCCGAACAATCAGAAGAGCTTGCGGCCCAGATGGCCTGCGACCTGCTCGAAGCCGACGGCTACACCGTCTTCTTC
>CBFDVE010000021.1:0-14319 GCA_965613205.1 uncultured Rhodospirillaceae bacterium | reverse complement strand
GTTTGTCGCCGTATTGCAGGCCGTGGTTCCCATGGTCGGTGCTCATCGCGGCAATGAACTGTGGATGGCCATGGACAAGCCGGCGGCTTATTCACAGCTTTTCCTGATCGTCGTCGCCTTCGCCAGCCTGACCTACTCGCACGTTGTGTCCGATTTTTCGGTGCTCAACGTCTATCAGAACTCTCATTCCGCCAAGCCCATGCTGTACAAGGTTGCCGGCGTCTGGGGCAGCCATGAGGGATCGCTGTTGTTGTGGGTGTTTATCCTGACCATATTCGGTGCCGCGGTGGCGCTGTTCGGCACCAACCTGCCGCCGGCGCTGCGGGCCCGTGTGCTGGCTGTGCAGGCGCTGATATCGATCGGTTTTTACCTGTTTATGCTGCTTACCTCCAATCCGTTCGAGCGTCTGCTGCCGGCGGCGGCCGAGGGCCGCGACCTCAATCCTTTACTGCAAGACCCGGGTCTCGCCTTCCATCCGCCATTTCTTTACCTTGGTTATGCCGGCTTTTCCATGGCATTTTCGTTCGCCATCGCCGCCCTTATTGAGGGCCGCGTCGATGCCGCCTGGGCGCGCTGGGTGCGTCCGTGGACGCTGGCCGCCTGGGGTTTCCTGACCGTCGGCATCGCGCTTGGTTCCTGGTGGGCCTACTACGAACTCGGTTGGGGCGGTTGGTGGTTCTGGGATCCGGTCGAAAACTCTTCGTTCATGCCCTGGCTGGCCGGCACCGCCCTGCTCCATTCGGCCATTGTCGTTGAAAAGCGCGACACCATGAAAACCTGGACCATCTTCCTGGCCATCCTGACCTTTTCCCTGAGTTTGCTCGGCACCTTCCTGGTTCGTTCCGGCGTCCTCACATCGGTCCATGCGTTTGCCACCGACCCGGAACGGGGCTTGTTTATCCTGCTGCTGCTGCTGATCGTTATCGGCGGCTCGCTGACCCTGTTCGCCATCCGCGCCCCGGCCCTGAAAAGCACCGGCGTTTTCAAGCCGATCTCGCGGGAAGGGGGGTTGTTGCTGAATAACCTGGTGATGTCGACCGGGGCCGCCGTGGTTTTGCTTGGCACGCTTTATCCCCTGTTCCTGGATGCCATTGGTGGCGGCAAGGTATCCGTCGGCCCGCCGTTCTTCAATTCTGTATTCCTGCCCCTGATGGTGCCGATGATCATCGCCATGGGGGTCGGCTCCATGCTGTCCTGGAAACGCTCCGATCTGGCCCCGGTGGCCAAACGTATGCGTCTGGCGTTCATGTTTTCTATCGTCGTTGCCGCCGCCTCCTGGTCCTATGATTCCGAAGGGTCGATGTTTGCCATTATCGGTATCGGCCTGGCCGTGTGGTTGGGCCTGGGCACCCTGATCGAGTTGGCCGAGAGAATTCGCCTGTTTAAAATTCCCCTGAACAAGTCCTTCAGTCGCCTGTTGCGCCAGCCCAGGGCGTCCTGGGGCATGACGTTCGCCCATCTGGGGCTGGCCATAGCCATCGCCGGTATGGCCGGGGCCGGCGGCTGGAAGGTGGAAAGTATTCAGGTCATGAAACCGGGCGAAACCGTCCAGGTGGCCGGCTATGATTTCACCTTCAAAGGTGCTGTAGAGGCTCAGGGTCCCAACTACACTATTGTCCGCGGTGATTTCAATGTCAGCAAGGATGGTCAAACCGTGGTCGATTTGCAGCCTGAAAAACGCAATTACCCGGTGCGCCAGACGCCGACCACGGAAGCCGCCATCTACACTATGATCAGCGGCGATATCTACGTCGTCATCGGCGATGCCCAGGGCGATGACGGGGGCTTCGTCACCCGCATTTATTTCAATCCGCTAATCGCCTGGATGTGGGCCGGGGCGTTGATCATGGTTTTCGGCAGCGTCGTTTCCGTTTCCGACCGACGCTACCGGGTCGGGGCGCCCAACCGGCGATCAAAAAAACCGGAAACGGCAACGGCATAAGGACCTTATTCCCATGAAACGCTTTAAGTACATGCTGCCACTTGTTGGTTTTCTGATCATTGCCGGATATTTTGCCGTTGGCCTGACGCTCGATTCGAAAACGCTGCCCTCGGTGCTGATCAATCAGCCCGTGCCGGAATTCATGCTGGCCGCCCTTAAAGGCTCGGACCGGGGATTTTCCAGCGCCGACCTGAAAGGTCAGGTCAGTATCGTCAATATATTCGGCTCCTGGTGCTATGCCTGCCTGATCGAACATCCCATTCTGATGCGCGTCAAGGAACAGAACCTGGTGCCCATTTACGGCATCGACTGGAACGAAAAAACCCCGGATGACGGACCCGCCTGGCTGAAAAAATGGGGCAACCCCTATACCCTGGTCGGAGCTGATCCAAAAAGCGTCGCCGCCATTGCTTTTGGTGTGTCCGGGGCACCGGAAACCTTCTTCATCGATAAGAAGGGCATGATTCGCTACAAGCAGATCGGGGCAATCACCATCGAACTATGGAAACGAACCCTGTATCCGTTGATCCAGGAGCTTCGCAAACAATGATAAAATTACTGTTGGCGTTGCTCCTGTCCCTCGCCCTGTTTCCGGCCCTGGCCGTCGAACCGAGCGAAATGCTCGACGATCCGGTGCTCGAAGCCCGGGCCCGGGTGATCAGCAAGCAACTGCGCTGCGTGGTCTGCCAGAACCAGTCGATCGATGAATCCAACGCCGATCTGGCGCGCGATATGCGGGTGCTGGTGCGCAATCGCCTGCTGGCCGGTGAGAGCAACCAGCAGGTGCTCGATTACATGGTTTCCCGCTACGGCGATTTTGTTTTGCTGAACCCGCCTTTCAAGATGTCCACCTACGCCCTGTGGTTCGGACCGGGTGTTATCGTCGCCCTCGGTATTTTCGCGGTTGCGGCGTTTTTCCGGACCAAATCTGATTCCGGACAGGCCGCCGACGGGCCGCCGATACTTGTCGCGCTCAACCATGAAGAACAGCAGCGCCTGGACAAAATCATGGAGAACGATCAGGCATGAGCGATGAAACCTTGCAATTCTGGGGCCTGGTCGGCCCCTTGAGCGTGATCGCTATCGGGCTTCTTGTCGTCCCCCTGGTGCGCCGTCGCAGACTGGCCCCGGCGGTGCGTGAAGAATACGACATCAATGTCTTCAAGGATCAGCTTGGCGAGATCGAACGGGACCTGGACCGGGGCCTGCTGGACCAACCCCAGGCCGAAGCCGCCCGGCTGGAAATCAAACGCCGCATGTTGGCCGCCGCCGGTCAGATCGATCAGACCGTAAAAAGCGCCGATGCGGACAAAGAAGAGCAGGGCCTGGCCTCCAATCTGGGCCTGATCACCATGATTGTACTGGCTCTGCCGGCCGCAGCGGTTACCTTATACCTGAACCTGGGCCGCCTGGATCAGCCCGACCAGCCCTTTGCCGAACGATCCGATCAAACCAGAATGGCCGGAAATTCCGATCTGAATTCGGCCATCGACAAGTTGAAGAAACGGCTGTTGGAAAACCCCGACGACGTGCGCGGATGGATGTTGCTGGGCCGCAGCTACCGATCCCTCAGACAGTATGTCAATGCCGCCGAAGTTTACGGGCGGGCCTATGGACTGAGTGGCGAAGATAGCGAAATCGGCACCGAATATGCCGAAGCGGTGATTTTGGCGTCCGATTCGAAAATCACGCCATTGGCCGAAGGTATTCTCAAAGACGCCTTGAGGGATGATCCCATGAGCGCCAAGGCGCGGTTTTATCTGGCCATGCTGAAGGCCCAGCTGGGTGATCTTGAAGGGGCCATGCAGGGCTGGATCGATCTGGCCGTGATCTCGCCTCCTGGTGCGCCATGGATGAGCATCGTCAACGGCCAGATTCAGCGCGCCGGGGAGGAGTTGGGCATTGATCCAACGACCATAAAGCCGTCGACCGAAGCCAGGGACCTGGCCATCGCCGCCGCCAAAAACCGGCCGCAAATGACCCCCGATCCAGACTCTGGGGCACCAGGACCGACCGCCGCCGATGTCAAGGCCGCCGGTGACATGACCAGCGATGACCGCAATTCATTGATTCGTTCGATGGTTAAACGGCTGGCTGATCGCTTGCAGGAAGAGCCCGACGACAAGCAGGGCTGGCAACGGCTGGAACGGGCCTACCGGGTGCTCGGCGAAACCGCCCTGGCCGACCAGGCCGCCGCCGCCATCGCCAAGCTGCCGCAATAATGACCCACACTAAGGGGTGTTGATAAAACATTTCCCAGCACGGATAAAGCGGCCAATCAAATTGCAACAGCGAGGGATATCCTATGTCTCAATTCAAGACCATCGACGATCTGGATGTGGCCGGGATGCGGGTTCTGGTCCGGCTTGACCTGAATGTGCCCATGGCCGATGGCAAAATCACCGACACCACCCGCATCGACCGCTCCGTGCGAACCCTGACGGAACTGTCCAACCGGGGTGCGCTGGTCATTGTGATCAGCCATTTCGGCCGACCCAAGGGTCAGGTGGTGCCCGAATTATCTCTCGCTCCCGTGGCCAAGGCCCTGTCCCAGGCGTCTGGCCATCCGGTCGGATTTGCCTCTGATACGGTCGGTGCGCGGGCCCGGATGTTCATCAGCGAAATGGGCGAGGGCGAAATCGTCATGCTGGAAAACCTGCGCTTCAACCGGGGCGAGGAAGAAAATGACCGGGCCTTTACGCTCGAATTGTCCAAGCTTGGCGACCTTTATGTAAACGACGCTTTTTCCTGTTCGCACCGGGCCCATTCATCAATCGAAGGGCTGGCCCACCTGCTGCCATCGGCGGCTGGTCGCCTGATGCAAGCGGAACTGGAATCCCTTTCCAAAGCCCTCGAAAATCCGGAAAAACCGGTCGCCGCCGTGGTCGGCGGGGCCAAAGTATCGACAAAAATGGAGGTGCTGGGAAATCTCGCCAGCAAAGTGCAGATGCTGATCATCGGCGGCGGCATGGCCAACACGTTGCTCTATGCCCAGGGTTATGATGTCGGCAATTCGCTGTGCGAAAAAGACATGGCCGACGAAGCCCGTGGCATTCTCGAACGGGCCGAACAAGCCGGTTGCCAGGTGGTGCTGCCCATGGACGGCGTGGTCGCCCGGGAATTCAAGGCCGGGGCAGATAGCGACGTGGTGTCGCTCGACGCCATTCCAGTTGACTCCATGATGCTGGATATCGGCCCGGCATCTATTGCCGACGTTTCGGCCAGGCTGGAAACCTGCAAGACCCTGGTCTGGAACGGACCCTTCGGGGCCTTTGAAATTCCGCCCTTCGATAAGGGCACCAACGCGGTTGCCCAGGCCGCTGCCAACTTGACCACAGCCGGCAAGCTGATCAGCGTCGCCGGTGGCGGCGATACGGTCGCCGCCCTGGCCCACGCCGGCGTCAGCGACGATTTCACCTACATCTCGACCGCCGGCGGCGCTTTCCTGGAATGGATGGAAGGCAAGAAACTGCCCGGTGTGGAAGTGCTGAGAAAGTAACGCTTTTTAAGAAACGTCCTGGTCGTCCTGATCGACCGGTTTGTCCAGACTCTCAGGTATTTCTTCGCCGTCGAACAACTGGTCATGCATTTTATGGACCAGGGAATCGAGCATGAAACGCAGGGTTTCTGATTGTTCCAGCAGGTCCGTGGTCACATGCAGGGCTTCAGCCGAGGTGGTCTGGGCGATCGTCAGGGCCACATTGCGGGCCTCGATGATGACCCCGTTGATATCGCGCAAGGCCCAGGTGGTCTGGCTGGCCGTGGCCCGAATCACATCAAACCGGCGACCGATGGAACTTTCCATGTCCGGTCGGTCGGGGCCGGAAGCGGACCCGTCTGCACTGTGTTGATCGGGGCTGAACATCACCAGGTTACTGGCCCCCTGGCTACCGTCGCCTTCGCCGGGTGCGCCAACCCACAGCAAATCGGCCTGCTCGCCAATGGTTTTGATATATTTTTCAATGCCGGTGATGCGCCTGGAAACATCGTTCAGATTACGGATCAGGGTGCCCGTTCGTTCGGCTTCTGCCGCCGCGGCGGTGACGTTTTGCGAAGATTCCGCGACCTGACGGGAGATTTCGGAAATGGAATCCATGCCGGGGCTTTCCACCGTTGGCTGTTGCGGTGCCTCGGCGGAGGCTTCAATAGCCAGCTTTTCGGATCCCAATTCGGTTTCGACCCTGGCGGCCTCTGCATTTTCCTTGAAATCGCTGCGCATGGCCTCGATTACCTTGTGCAGCAGTTCCACTTCGTCCAGCGCCGCCTGGCCCTTGGCCAATTCGGCTTTCATGGATTCCAGATCATGGCGCAACCAGGCCGCTTCTTCCGTCGCCGCCCGGCCCCGTTCGGCTTCGCTACGGGTTTTTTCGAGCCTTTCGCGCAGGCTGACAATTTCGCCCAAACGCAGTTTCAAGGCCGAAAAAGCGCGCGCCACATCGCCGGTTTCATCGTCGTTGCCCAGGCCCCAGACGACCACGTCTTTGCCCGCCGCGATATTTTTCCCGGCTTCGGCCGCGGCGGCAAACGGGCCGGTAATGGATCTGAGAATGAACGCCCCGGCCAGTAACACCACCAGCAACAGGCCGGCACCACCGGAGGCAATCAGGGGCAGGTAAAACTTACGCAATTTGGTGTCGCTGGCAATGCTGGCGGCCAGCCGCCGATCGGCATAGTCCTTCAGGGCGGCGATGTTTGATGTCATATAGGAAAATATTTCGCTCAGTCGACCGCTGCCATCAGGCACTTTAATCCGCCCCTTGGCATATTCGGTCAGGGCGGTCTGATAGATTTCCATCAGGGTCGCAAGATCAGTGGAATCAGCATCGCTCAGGGGCACCATTTTCATCAGGCGATAGAAAGCGTCCTGGGAATTAGCGACGGAAATCAGGCTGCCCGCCTGGCCATCTTTGATGAATGCGGTTTCGGCCAGGCGCATGTCGGAAATGGTTTTGCTCAGGCTCAGAATGTTGACCGTGCCGAGCCGGTCTTGCAGGTGCCGGCCAGCCGTTCGCACGGCGGCGGCCTGGTCCGCATTTTTCGCGGCATTGACTTTCGGCGGGTCGCCGGGACCGGCGTCATAGGCCTCGGCGTATTGGGCGATTGCTTCGCGCACGGTTGTAATGAGCTCGCCCAGCGTCGCGGTTTCGAAGCGATTATACATGTCATCCAGCAGGCGACCCAGTTCCAGGGCTTTGGCAACATGGGCTTCCGTCGTGCCTGGATCGCCATTTGGCTTGATCTGTATTCCCTCGGCACGCAGGCGCCAGGCGGCGGCCTCGACCGCCTCGACCCGATGGCTCAGATTATCGGCCACAACCAGTTGCCGGCCGGTCGCCCCCAGGTCCTGATAGGCCTTGAACAGGCCAATTCCACCGGCCGCCAGGCAGGCCAGGCCAATCAGCACAAACAGGCTAATGCGGGCCGACAGGCCGGTGCCGCCCAGGAACGTGCGGTCCATAAAATCACCGGGCGCGAAAGCGGCCGCCGGTCCTGTCTTGGAATCAGCCAGGGTCTCGTCGTTTTGTTCAGTGCTTTCCGATCGCATGTTTTCGACCATTAAGTCCCCGTCCGGTCTTAAATTCAATAAGGTGGAATTGGCTATTATATAACAGAATCAATGCTTTTTCGTCAAAACCTAACGCTGTGCACGGCGGTATATCTTTTTTTTGCCAAATATGGCATAATATTAGCTGCGGCAGAATGTCGCAGGCCCGGCTAGAAGGTCGGGTGGCTAGCTCAGAAAGGAGAACAGAATGTCAGTGAACCCGGCTGTCGCGCCGGCCCACTTCAATCTTGCGGTAGAGACTCTCAAGCAGACTCTGAGGCGAGAGAAGCAGGCGGCAACAGCCATTTCCCAGGCCCTGAAGCCTCCGGATCAGTCCGGGGTGAGAGTCGATGTGATCGACCCGGTTGGCGAAGGCCATCCAGGTGGGCTCGTCAATATCAGCGCCTGACATTAAATAGCAAATATCGTTTGGCCCAAACCGGCGGTGCTTCTGGCGAAGTTTGCGGCGGTGCCGCCGGTTTGTCCGAACACTCACAACGTAAATACGTTTCCCTTTACAGACTCCGTTAACTTTTTTCGGCCATGGTGCGGGGGTGAGTACAATCAACCCCATTTCGCCTCGTACCATCTCGCTGAATGCCGAGCGTCCGCGCGGCTATTTAGGTGCCGAACAGGTGCGCAACCGGGCCGCCGTGACCAAAGTTGGCGACAGCCTGCCCCAGCGCCGGGCGGTCAGCCGCCTGGAACAGGTTTTGTCCCCGGATCAGGCCCCGAAGGCCGATGTGCCTCGGGGTTATTACCTTGATATAACGGTGTGACTGTTTTTTCCGCCCGCAGTATCCCCAAAATGCTCTAGACTGGGGCTATGGGGCTGAAAAAATTATCGTTGCTGGTGTTTGTGATCCTGTTCGCGGCGGCGCTCGCGGTGCCGTCCGCCCTGGCCCAGTCGGCGAAAACCAAAATCCTCAAATATGACAGTAGTGGCCGGGTCATTGGCGTTGTCGAATCGGAATCCAGGGATACGGACAGCCGTAGTTCGGGCAACAAGAAAAACCGCAAAAAAGCCAAAAAATCTTCCGGCTTCGACCCCGATAACAGTTACGAACCGGGCGAGGTCATTGTCGTCAACCCGCCCAAGAGATTCAGCTCCGGCATTGGCGGCATGGGTTACCGGGTCGTCGAAACCGTGCGCATGAATAACCTGGGCCTGGTCGTGCAACGCATCCGCATCCCGGCAAAAGTCACCGTGCCGCAAGCCCTCCGGCAACTGCGGTCCCGCTTTCCGGGGGTCGAAATCGATGCCAATCACCAGTTTGACGCCTCCGCCGGGGTCGAATTTCCGGGCAAGGTGGCGCGGGCCCTGATCCGCTGGGACAAGGTGCCGAAAGATTGCGGCAAGGGTGTCCGCATCGGCATGATCGATGCCGGCGTCGATGTCACCCATCCGGCCCTGCGCGGGCAAAAAATTACCTATCGGTCGTTCCACAAGAAAGGCCGCAAGCCGGGGCCGAAAGATCACGGCACGGCGGTCGCCGCCATCATGGTCGGTCGGGCCGAATGGGGCGGCCTGTTGCCGGGGGCCGAATTGTTCGCCGCCAACATGTTCGAAATCAACGAAAAAGGCCGCAAGGTCGGCAGCGCCATCGGCCTGATCAAGGCCGCAAGCTGGCTGCTGGATCAGAACGTCCACGTTATCAACCTGAGCGTCGCCGGGGCCGACAACAAGGTTTTGCGCAAGGTTTTTAAGAAGGTGCTGGCTAAAAAACAAAAATTGGTCGCCGCCGGTGGCAATTGGGGCCGGTCTGATAAACCGGCCTACCCGGCAGCCTACAAAGGCGTGGTCGCGGTCACCGCGCTCAATAGCCGGGGCCTGATCTACAGCAAGGCCAACACCGGCAGCTATATCGATTTTGCCGCCCCCGGCGTGCGGGTCTATACCGCCGCGCCCGGCGGCGGTGGCCGGTTGCAAAGCGGCACGTCGTTCGCCTCGCCCTTCATCGCCGCCATGATGGCGCTGGACATCAAGAACGGCAAAGGAAAATCCCTGGCATCTCTCGAAAAACTGCTGAAAAAGAATATCAAGGATTTGGGCGCACCGGGCCGCGATGATATTTTCGGCTGGGGCTTCGTTCGCCGCAAACCTCAATGTTGACAGGCAAAAAAAAACCGGACCTAAAAAGGTCCGGCAAGTTCTAAATGAGGGAGGGTTCAATAAATCGGTGAGATTATAATCGCCGAAAAACCGTCCCGGCGCTGTGATCGCCATCACAGGGGCGCAAGATAATTTTTCAAGTCAATCCGACCAGATTGCGGGCGAACGCCCTGGCCTCGAACGGGCGCATGTCATCTATTCCTTCGCCGACGCCGACGGCGTGAACCGGCAGGCCAAATTTTTCGGCCAGCGAGACCACCACGCCGCCTCGGGCCGAGCCATCCAGCTTGGTCAGCAGAAGCCCAGAGACCTGAACCGTCTGCTGGAAAATTTCGACCTGGGAATGGGCGTTCTGGCCGACCGTGGCGTCCAGCACCAACAGGCAATCGTGGGGCGCGGTGGCGTCGATCTTCTTGATCACCCGGACAATTTTTTCCAGTTCCGCCATCAGGTCTGACTTGTTTTGCAAACGCCCGGCGGTGTCGATCAGCAAAACGTCGATATTTTCTGCCCGCGCTTTGGCCAGGGCGTCATAGGCCAGACCGGCGGCGTCGGCCCCTGGGGCGGCGGCGATCACCGGGGTTTCCGTGCGCTCACCCCAGATTTTCAATTGTTCAACGGCGGCGGCGCGGAACGTATCGGCGGCCACCATCATGACCGATTTGCCATCGCTTTTAAGCTGTTTCGCCAGCTTGCCGATGGATGTGGTCTTGCCGCCGCCATTGACACCGCAGACCAGCACCACATGGGGCCGGTTGCTCCCGTCAATGGCGAAGGGCACGGCGATGGGGTCGAGTATTCGTTCCACTTCTTCGGCCAGGGCGGCCAGAACGTCGGCCGGATCACCATCTTTCCTGAACCGGTGATTGGCCAGGCTGGCGGCCAGGCGGGCCGAAGATTTAACCCCCAGATCGGCGCTGATCAGCACGTCTTGCAGATCATCCAGGGCCGAATCGTCCAGTTCGGTCTTGGTCAACAGGTCAGTTATGGCCCCGCCCAGTTTCGAAGATGTCTTCGCCAGACCCTGTTTCAGGCGGGCCGCCCAGCCCAGTTTGCCCCCGTCGCTCATGCTGCCAGGTGGGCGATCAGGCACCCCTTGTTGGCGTCCACACTTTTAGCACGGGCCTGAACGACCGTGCCGACCGGGCAGGGCGCGCCTTCATCGCAGGTGAAATCAACGGCGATGAAATGTTCGCTGTGACCGCTCTGGCCCTGTTCGATGAGCACCCGGACCGGATCGCCCAGGCTGCTTTCCAGTAACCGGTTGAGCGCCCGCGCACCGGCCCGGCGCAATTGGCGGGCCCGGTCTTTGGCCACGTCGCCCGGCACCGCCGGCATACGCGCCGCCGGGGTGCCGGGGCGGGCGGAATAGGGGAATACATGCAGAAACGTCAGGCCCATGTTTTCGACGGCGGCCAGCGTGTTGGCAAACATATCATCGGTCTCGGTCGGGAAGCCGGCGATCAGGTCGGCCCCGAACACCGTATCGGGGCGGGCCGCCCTGGCCTTGTTGATGACCTGAAAAGCCTGGCCCGTGGAATGACGCCGCTTCATGCGCTTTAAAATAGTATCGTCGGCGGCTTGCAGGCTTAGATGCAGGTGCGGCATGAAGCGCGGTTGTTCGGCCAGCAGACGGAAGATGTCGTCATCGATGGCGGCCGGGTCCAGGGATGTCAGTCGCAAGCGCTGCAATTGGGGCACGCCGTCAAGAATACGTTGGCACAAATGGCCGAGACCGGGCAGTCGATCATCGTCGGCACCGTAGGAAGAAATATCGACCCCGGTCAGGACCACTTCGCCGTGACCATTTTCCACCAACAGACGGACCTGCTCGATGATGGCGGCGAGCGGGGCGCTGCGATTGGGGCCGCGGCCAAAAGGGATGATGCAGAACGTGCAACGATGGTCGCAGCCCTGCTGGATTTGCACAAATGCTCTGGTCCGTTCGGCAAAGCCCGAAATGAGTGGAATGTCGATCAGGTGTCCGGCGGTTTGCCGCGCCGCCATGATATCGGAGACCACCACTTGCGGTCCATCGGTGGCGTTCAGGATGGCCCCGTCGAGCTTTTCCAGATTGCCGACGACCCGGTCGACTTCTTCCATGTGGGCAAACGAGTCCGGGTTCAGTTGGGCGGCGCATCCGGTGACGACGATGCGCGACGAGGGATTTTCCCGGCGCAGTTTGCGAATGGTCTGGCGGGCCTGCCGTTCGGCCTCGGCGGTGACCGCGCAGGTGTTGATGACAATGGTCCCCTCGACCATGGTCTTGGCGATGATTTCGGATTCCAGAGTGTTCAGGCGGCAGCCCAGGGTGACGACGCGGGTTTCGGCCATAATTGTCTAGGCCTCCGCCAGCAGGGCAGGGTCGATGATGCCCGAATAGCTGGTCGCCACCGGGCCGGTCATTTGCACACGGCCATCGGGTAGCCATTGCATGTTCAAAGTGCCGCCATTGAGCACCACATCGGCGCTGCGGCCGGTCAGCTTGCGGCGATAGGCGGCAACCATGGTGGCACAGGCGGCCGAGCCACACGCCGATGTCTCGCCGACGCCGCGTTCCCACACCCGCAGACGGATTTCATTTTCAGACATCACCTGGGCGACACTGATGTTGGCCCGCCCGGGGAACAAGGCGTGATGTTCCAGCAACGGCCCGTGCGTGTTCAGATCAATAGCATCCGCATCATCGACAAAAAACACCGCATGGGGATTACCCATATTGACCCCGACCGGGTCGGTCAGCGGCCCGGATTGAATTTTCAGGTGCAGGGTATCCATGGCCTGGCCCAGGGGAATATCCCGCCAATCCAGATGGGCCGGGCCCATGTCGATGGAATAGAGAATACCGTCGCCGGTTTCCGCATCGAGCAACCCGGCCACGGTTTCGATGATCGCGTGACGAGACTTGTTTTCACCCATGACCCTGGCGGCGATGCACCGGGCGGCGTTGCCACAGGCCTCCGCTATGCTGCCGTCCCGGTTGCGAATGACCATGAAAACATCGGCGTCGGGGTCCCGCGGCGGTTCAATCACGATCAACTGGTCACAGCCGATACCGGTGCGCCGGTCGGCAATGGCCTGGGCCTGGGCATCGCTCAGGCGCACAGGATCATGGCGGCCATCGATGACAACAAAATCGTTGCCCAGGCCGTGCATCTTGGTGAACGGGATCGGGTTTGGTTCAGTCATAACCGGGTTAATATGTCGCTCTGGAGGGGGAAGTCCACTTTTTTAGCTATTTTAGCGATGGTTGGCGAAGAAGGTATCCAGATGAAAGCGGGCCTGGGCCTCTTCATAAGCGAATTCCCGACCCACTGGGCAGGCGCTTCGAGCCAGGCAACCCTTGCCAAAGCAACTCTCGCCATGGCCGCTGGCCAAATGGCCGACACAGGCCGGTATGTCATACGTGCCGGGGCCGAAGGCATCGACCGGGCAGGCCGACAGGCAGGGTTTATGGCGACAAGCGTCACAGGGCGATGGCTGAGGCTGCCGGACGGGCAAATCGAGCAGCGAAGGTATCAGCAGCGCCCCCCGGTAGGCGTGCCACAGGCCATAGGTATCATGCACCATGGGACCGAAGGGCGAAGGGTGGGCGTTTCCGGCTTTCGACGCCCAGGCCTGAAAAGGCAGATAGGGCGGGCCATGGAAGGGAAACAGCGCCGACACGTTTCCAGCCAGTTGCGCGGCGACTTTTTCAAAGACCCGCCGCGACCAGGTGTCCAGCGGATCGGAGACCGATGGTTCAGGGCGCTGACTGGCGAAGCAGTGCCACATGGCCGGTCCCCCGTTGCCGGCCAGGACCAGGGTTCCGTCGGCACCTGCAAGCCCCGGTATGTTGTCATCGGGGTTAACGTGGAAGGTTGCCAGCAAGATCAATCCGTATTCGGCCAGGGCGTGTTCGATGGTTTTCAGGTCCATGGCCGTATATGGCGGGGTCGGGCCGCGAGTGTCAATCGGCGACGGCCCTGATCAGGCCCATAATCCTTTTTCGCATAAGCGAATCCTCGATGTGGTGAAAGGCCGTGACCAGGTCTCGCGCCTCCTCGGTCAGGCCGTTGTCGGGGACGGTCCCAATATCCTGTGCCGTCGGCTGTTGCTGCGGCGGCAACCCATCGAAAAAGCAGGATGGGTCTATATCCAGAGACCGGGCCAGGGCGTATAACTGGCTCGGCCCGAAAAAGGCGATGCCGTTTTCCAGCCGCTTGCAGGTGCCCAGGGGCAGTCCTGCCAGGGCGTCGATTTCGGCCTGGGCCAGCCCGCGATTCCGGCGCAGTTTCTTCAGGCGCATGGTAAGATGGCGTTCGACCGGATCCATCTGGCCCGGTTTTCTGGCGGCGGCGATCATACGGAATATAACCCTAAAAGAGTAATAATATGTAATAAATACACTTATAAGATATATTCGGATATCCCTCCTGTGGCAAGGACATTTGGCTGGCAAGGATCATCTTGACTCGCGACCCGGCCCTGCATAGAGTGCGCGCCGAACAAACGACCCCATAACCCATGAACCCTTGCCGCCTCATGGGGCGCCGCCAGTCCGCGAGTATCGCGCACTGGCGCAAAGTCATTTGGGGTTTTCAATGATTGAAAAGACAAAGACCAAGGCACCATGTTTGAGAACTTGACCGGCAAGCTGGGAGACATATTCGACGGGCTTAGAAAGCGTGGCGCATTATCCGTGGCCGATGTGGATACCGCCTTGCGGGAAGTCCGCAT
>CBFDVE010000020.1:0-14369 GCA_965613205.1 uncultured Rhodospirillaceae bacterium | reverse complement strand
TTTTGCATTGAATCAGCGAAGCCAACCTGCCTCCTCTCGTTGGATTACGGTGACATATGTGGACGGCCCCTTTGTAGCAAGGATAATTTTGGGTTCTGGTGTTGATTGCGTGCAGTCATATGTCCGGCCTGTTTTGCGCGGTGCATTTGACCGCTGGCCCTGATGGTCACCGCGATCACAGATCCTATCAGTTTATCGGGCTCACTCTGGCCCCTGTCCCCGTTCGGATTCAATTGTGATCCTCGGTCGCAACCGATTGCCATCACCTTGTTTCACCCTCGCACAAATTTCTGTTGCTTTGTTTTACATGTTCATTTCAGGTTGCTGCCGATTTTGGCGCCCGGTAGATTTCGCCGGTAATCATTAGCGCCCATGCCGTGCGCGCCATTTTGTTGGCCAGCGCCACGGCGACCTTCTTTTTGGCATGGCGTTTCAACATGCTTTGCACCCAGGGGCGCTGGCGCGTTGACTTCGAGCGTTCCAGCGCCGCCGTCGCGCCGGTCACCAGCAAGCGGCGTAAATATCCGTCGCCCCGTTTCGATATGCCGCCCAGCAGTTGTCTGCCGCCGCTCGAGTGTTGCCTTGGCGTAAGGCCGATCCAGGCCGAGAACTGGCGTCCCGAGCTGAATACCGAGGCATCCGGGATCGTCGCAGCGATGGCTGTCGCCGTGACCGGGCCGATGCCGGGAATACCCTCCAGCAACTGGCTGACAGGATTTTGTTTGTGCCAGACCAGCAGGTCGCGCCTGAGTTCATCGATTCGTTTGATCACCGCACATAGCTGCTCGACCATGCAGGCCAGAACCTGACGGGCAAGATCGGGGATGCGTTCGTCACTTTCATCGGCGATGATGTCGGCAAGGCGCATGGTTCCGGCCATGCCCAGCTTCTCGACAACCCCGAACTCGGCCATATGACCGCGCAGGGCGTTGCTCACCATGGTCCGTTGACGGACCAGCAAATCACGCGAGCGATGCAGAACCAGAATGGCCTGCTGGTCTACCGACTTGATGCCGACAAAGCGCATCGAGGGCCGGGTTACGGCCTCGCAAATAGCCTCGGCGTCTGCCGCATCGGTCTTGCTGCGCTTGACATAAGGCTTGACGTATTGCGGCGGGATCAGGCGCACCTGGTGACCCAGAATGCGCAATTCGCGACCCCAATAGTGCGCCGTGGCGCAGGCCTCAATGCCGATCAGACACGGCGAAAGCCTGGCGAAATAACGCAACATCTCCGATCGGCGAAGTTGGCGGCGGACCAAAACAGCGCCGCTTTCATCAATGCCGTGAATTTGAAAAAAACGCTTGGCGATATCAAGCCCGATAACTGATAAACTACTCATTGGACGGTCCCCTGTTGTCTGGAAGTTTCAACGAACTCCATTCTGGCACATAGATGCCGAAGGTGGGGCCGTCCACCCCATCAGTTTACTTTTTATCGACTTTCTTTTCGCGGAATCTGGCGTCCCCTACGGGATTCGAACCCGTGTTGCCGCCGTGAGAGGGCGGTGTCCTAGGCCTCTAGACGAAGGGGACGTGTTTGATTTTTAGAACACGCGCCGATGGCGATCAAGCGCTATGGTGGCGGGCCGAGGCGATGAAGGTTTCAACGTCGGCCATTTTGGTGTTAAACGCGCAGACCAGGCGGATGGTCGAACGGGTCTCGCCGGGCCAGTCGTAAAAGGCCAGGCCATCGGCGCGCAGGCCGGCGATGACTTTGTTGGGCAGGGTGGCGAAGATCATGTTGGCGTCAGCCGGGTAATTGAGGGTAACGCCGGGCAGATCGCCTAATGCCGTGGCCAGGGTTTGGCTGCATTGATTGGCGTGGGCGGCCATGGTCAGCCACAAATCGTCTTTCAGGTAAGCTTCCAACTGGGCCGAAATAAAGCGCATTTTCGAGAACAAGTGCCCGGCCCGTTTACGCCGATAGGCAAATTGCCCGGCCAAATCCGGTTCGAACAGGATCACGGCTTCAGCCGCGATGGCGCCATTTTTACTGGCCCCGAAACTGAGCACATCTACACCGGCCTGCCAGGTCATGTCGGCTGGCGCGCAATCCAGGGCGGCAACCGCGTTGGCGAAGCGGGCGCCATCCATGTGCACTTTCAGGCCGTTGGCGTGGGCCACCGTGCATAGGGCGCGGATTTCGTCGATGCTGTAGACCACGCCGGTCTCGGCGGCCTGGGTCAGGCTGACCACGGAGGGTTTGACGTGGTGCACATCGCCGTGTTCGCTCGCCAGGGCCTGGGCCAGGTCTGCGGCGGTAATTTTGCCGTCCCGGTCGGCCAGCGGCACCAGCTTGGCCCCGCCCGTGTAGAATTCCGGCGCACCGCATTCATCGACCTGAATGTGGGCGTCCGGGTGGCAGTAGACAGCGCCGTAGGGCGGGCATAAAACGGCCAGGGCGAGGGCGTTCGAGGCCGTGCCCGTGGCCACCAGGAAGACATCGGGCTGGCATCCGAAAATGTCTGCGATCATTTTTTCCACCCGAGCCGTGCCATCGTCGGCCCCGTAGGGCATGGCCGGGCCTTGATTGGTCGCAATCACCGCCTCGATGATTTCCGGGCAGGCCCCGGTGACGTTGTCGCTGCTGAAATTCATGGCTCTTGCCCTGTCATGGCCCGGAACGGGATTTTCTCGAACGCCCGGCCCGTGTTGTCGAGCCGGTGAACGGTGGTTTCGCCAACGACCCCCCCCGCTATGGCAACGATCAGCCACAACAGGTCGGGTTCGAAAGCCATTTCCAGATCCGTCGCCGAGGGTCTGGCCGGGTGATCCGGGTGGGAATGATAATGGCCGATAATATGTTCCTGGCCAGGATCAACCTGATCCCGCTCCAACCGGTCGAACTCGCCGATCTCGCGCATCAGGCGGAAACGCATTTCCGGGTCGATCTCGAACCGGTCCGAGCGGGACACATCGGCCAGATTGGCGCTGGGCTCCATACGGGTAACGGCGATATCACCGTTGATATGGCCAGTACCGGCCAACAGGCCGCAACATTCACGGGGATAGGCGGCCACGGCGGCGGCCTCGATCCGGTGCAGGAAATCAACCGGGATGGAAATCACCGGGCGACCCGGATAACGCCGATCTGCGCCCCGCTGGCGGCGTTGAGAATGATCACCCGGCCACAGGCGTCATTTGCCGGGCCGATGCGCAGGAAAATGCGGGCCCCGTCGCCGCTGACCCCTTCGATAGCGCAGCCGGTCGGCAGGCCGACCATGGTCTCGCCGAACGCCGTCGCGGGCGCGGCAGTGCGATCCGGAACCGCGACCGCCGGGGCGGTAGATTGTTCATCAGACGAGAAGAACTTGAAGCCCGGATCGGCGGCTTTGCGGTATAGTCCATAACCGATCACCGACATGGCGATCACAATCAGAATACCAAGTCCGCCGACGAGTCCCTTGAGTGCCTGCATGATGTCTCTGTTCTATATAAAATGAAGTCAAATAACAGCACCACCACTTACACCGTTCCGGTGCCTCGCGGCAAGGCCGGTACGCGGCTCGACCGGCTGCTGGCCGAGGCCCTGCCTGATTTGTCACGGACCCGCCTGAAGGCGCTGATCGATGACCAGATGGTTCGCCTTTCAGGTCATGGCAAAGACGCCGCCGCTCCCGGCCCGACCACTCCCGGCCCAGCGAGCAAGGTGCGTGAAGACCAGGTCTATGTGGTCACCGTACCGCCCGCACGGCCGGCCAAACCGGCGGCCCAGGATATCCCCCTTGATATCGTTTATGAAGACGACGACGTTATTGTCATCGACAAGCCGGTTGGCCTGGTCGTTCACCCGGCACCGGGAAATCCCGACCGCACCCTGGTCAATGCCCTGCTGGGGCACGCCAGCAAATCCAGCGGCCTGGGCGGCCTGTCGGGCATCGGCGGGGTCGAGCGGCCGGGCATTGTGCATCGGCTGGACAAGGGCACCAGCGGCCTGATGGTGGTGGCCAAGAATGACCGCTCTCATCATAACCTGTCGCGGCAATTTGCCGACCGCACCATAGAGCGGGCCTACCTGGCCCTGGTCTGGGGCCGGCCCGCCCACAGCAGCGGCGAGATTACCGGCAACATCGGGCGTAATCCGCGCCACCGCAAGAAAATGACGGTACTGAAAAGCGGCGGTAAAACGGCGCTGACCCGCTACAAGGTTCTAGAAAACTTCGCCACCCATGCCAGCCTGGTGGAATGCCGCCTGGCGACCGGGCGGACCCACCAGATCAGGGTTCATATGGCCCATATGGGGCACCCGGTGATTGGCGATCCTGTGTATGGCGGCGCTCAGACCAGACATTTGAAAAGTCTGGACGACGACGTGAAACAATTGATTCAAGCCCTGGATCATCAGGCATTACATGCTTATTCACTTGGTTTTAAACCATTGTCAGGTCAGCAAATAATTCGGTTCGAATCCGAATTACCTAATGATGTTAAAAAAATAGTGACAAAAATGTCGATATTGTAAATTTTCTATATACTATATCAAATCGCTAAGGTATTATTTTAATTGGGAAGGCAAGAAGCACGGTGATCGGTGGACCTGATCGACGGGCTAATTGTGGGGGGACAACCCACAAGAGGTGACAACAATGGCTTCACATATGCCGGGCATCGGCACAACACCGGAAGAGAACCTAACCAGATACCTTCAGGAAATTCGAAAATTCCCCATGCTTGAGGCCAGCCAGGAACGATCCCTGGCGGAAGACTGGCGCGATCGTGGTTGCGAAACCGCCGCCGCCCAGATGGTCAACAGTCATCTGCGTCTGGTGGCAAAAATCGCCATGGGATATCGCGGCTACGGCCTGCCTCTGCCGGATCTGATTTCGGAAGGCAACGTCGGCATGATGCAGGCCATCAACCGGTTCGAACCGGCCAAGGGCTACCGCCTGTCGACCTATGCCATGTGGTGGATCCGCGCCGCCATTCAGGAATATATTTTGCATTCCTGGTCCCTGGTAAAAATGGGCACCACGGCGGCCCAGAAAAAACTGTTTTTCAATTTACGCAAGTTGAAGGCCCGCTTGCAGGCCTTCGAAGAAGGGGATTTATACCCCGAACACGTTTCGAAAATCGCCCATCAGCTAAATGTCCGCGAGGACGAAGTACTGTCCATGAACCAGCGTATGTCGGGCCTGGATCAATCGCTCAACGCGCCGGTCAACGAGGCCGGCGAAGGTGAATGGCAGGACTGGCTGGAAGACGACACCAGGTCGCAGGAAGAAAATCTCGGTCTTTCCCAGGAACTGGAGCAGCGCCGTGGTTTGCTTAACGAAGCCCTGAAGGGCTTGTCAGACCGGGAATCCCATATATTGCAGGAACGGCGCCTGAAAGACGCCCCGGCGACGCTGGAAGATTTGAGCCATCACTATGGAGTTTCGCGCGAACGTATTCGTCAGATCGAGGTTCGGGCCTTCGAGAAAATCCAGAAAACCATGCGCAATATGGTCGTGAACCAACGCATCGCCTGCTGACTGACTACCCCGTCGCGGCGATATCGGGTGGCTGTTTAGGATCGGCTGCCTCGGTCGAGGCGTCGGTGGTGGTTTGCGCTGCCGGATTTTCGTCATTGCTTGAGTCCAGAATACTGTCGATCCCTTCCAGGAAATCGTCCACTTCCAACGGCTCGGGCATTTCACCGGTTTCACCATCCGTTCCCTCGTTGGCGGCTATTTCTTGGCGCAGATCCAGCACTTCCTGAGAGGCTGAAACATCTTCGCCCCATTCTTCGATCAACTGTCGTTGGCTGGCCCGCAAAGTTGCCAGCTTGTGCTGGGCCATGACGGAAATAAAGGCGGCGATAACCGGCGGCAGGGTCATGTAGATCATCCAGCCGAAGCCGGCGGCACTGTACATGATCACCAGCGAGAAGACATCGGTCAGTATCCGGATCGACATATCCATGGAATTTTCACCGGCCCACAAATCCATCATATACGGGAACACTCCGCAAAAATTAATGCCGCCGACACAGAACGACGCATTGCGCTGTTTTGATCTGTCGATGATGAAGGCGACAATGGTCGGCAACAGGCCGAAGAAAATCAGCACCACCGAGGGCAGCGACATAATGATCAGGCCGACAAATCCGACCGATAACCACAGGGTCAGTTGGCTGGATCGGCCCTTTTGAACGGCGGGTGTTTTGCTGGTGTTTGCCATGTCTGTCGCCGCTACCCGTTAAAGCTGTCAACAATGAAGGTGATGCTGACGAACAGCAGGGCCAGGATAACCGAGGTAATGGCGCCATATCTTTGCCCGATTTCCAGTGTCTTTTCCTTCGACGACAGGTCGGTTTCCTGGATTTCCAGGATTTGTTCCTCGGCCAGGGCATAGTCGTTTCTGGCGACCACATAACCATTGGCATCGATCGCCCGTTTGTCTGCATTGTCGATCAGATTGAACAATTCCGGCATACTCCCCTTGCGAACGATCTGCGGCATTTCGCCTTCGATATCGCTGCGCGTGGTCCGGCTGTAATAGGTTTTGACCGTCGGTCCCAACAAGCCGCCAATCCAGCTCGACAGGGCAAACAGGGATTCAATTTTCAGTTTCCATTGCATGAACGCCATCAGGCTCAGCATACCGATAAGCTGGGAGGCCCGTTTTTCTTCGCTCAGGGCTTGTAAGTGGGGCTCGATATGTTCTTTGAAGCGGGCGGCGATAAAAGCCACCACATGATCATCAAAAGGATCGAGTTTGTTATCGACGCTGTCGGCTATGTCGTCCAGGGCCGGCAACAGATCGACAATTTCCGTTACATATTGATCTTTCACCAACGGGCTCAAACACGGCAAGCTTGTATTTAGTTCATACAGGCAGCGCTCGGCGCCGAATCCGATTGATCTGTTTTGCAAATAGGTCCTGATTCTTCCGAATGTGCTTTCGTGGTCAAGTGATGCCGGGTCGCGGGTAATCTCGGATGTCATTTTGAACCAGATTTCCGGCAGGGCGTAATTCAACGCCTGGGTGACAGCATCCATGTTGCCTTTGCGCAGCAATTCCACGGCCAGGACGGCGCCAATGGATTCCGGGATAAAAGCAACGTCCTTGTATCTTACGGGGGCCGCCGGATCGAGTTGGATACAGGCCCTGGCGACAAGGTAGGGGTCGCTGCCCCGGAAGTTGCCGCTATGGGTTCTGGCCAGATCGACGGTCGATTTTATCTGATCGGCAAGTTCACCTTCGTCGGTGGTTCGACGTAACCATAAATCCAGTTCATCTTCTTTGATGGCGATTGCCGCCTTGCCGATATTCTTTGAAAATGCGTGGGCCAGGCTGCGCGGATTGCGGAACTCCCGATCCATGAAGAGGAACGGGTTCTCGATCTTATTTGAAAACTTCCGCTGCATCGGTGTTTGTCTCTTGCCATCAAGCCACAAATCCACTTCCGGGAAGTCCCAGCGTTCGCCGGGATTGTCCGTCAACATGCCGCGCAGGGGTTCCATCAGCACGTTGACCATCTTTTGCTTGCCGACCAGGGCGGTATAGCTGCCATTTTCAATCTTCGAATAAATCACCTCATCGGCGTCGATTTTTTCGATTTTCTCGCGCCCCACAACCAGCGCCACCACCGTCACCGCCAGGGCGTACAATTCATCGGCGGAATTGCCGATACCGCGCCCCGCCTGGCTGCTCATATTGCGTTCCAGAGATTCATAAACGCCCGGCTGATCGAAACCCGGAGGACACGTTACACAATCGCCCAACACCACTTCGAGCCTTTCCTGATCCATGAAATACAGGTTATCGACACGAATTTCCCGATGGAAAATGCCCCTGTTGGAAAAGGATTTGATGGTCCGGTACATCGGCTCGATAAATGTTTCCTGAACCTCGTATTCATTGATCTTGAAGTCACCCGCATCGATGACGTTGGCGACATTGCCGCCAAGCGGGCGTCGATAAATAACGACCATGGTTTCCTGATTGATCGGTGGCCAGAAAACCGTGCCCCATTCCAGCAAGGGCAGGCTGCCCGGCGTGTCATCAAGACGCAGTTGATACATCAGCGACATCCGAGTCGGCAGGCCCGGGGTGCAGATCAGGGCGAACAGGTGAGCATCCTGATCATTCCTGTCGCGCACCGCAAAGGCCTTCGCAGACGGTGTATCCAGATCGTGCAAGGGGTCGTCGGCATCTATCAGATACTGGTCTTTCATCAAGACCGGTGACGATGATGCAACGGGTGCCCCGTCCCCATTTTCTTGGGGTGACAAAGCCATCATTCTAATACCCAACACAGAACAGGGCCAAACCTTCTGGCTGGCTAACCGCTCTTTGTACAGTCAAACATAGCCACTACCGGCCTGATTCACAAGGAAAATGAATGACTTTTCAGTCCGTAAACGGGTCGTGCACCAGGATAGTATCGTCCCGTTCCGGGCTGGTCGATAAAAGCGCCACCGGGGCCTCGATCAATTCTTCGATGCGCCGCACGTATTTGACCGCACTGGCCGGTAAATCGGCCCACGAACGGGCCCCTTCGGTGCTGTCGGACCAGCCTTCCATGACTTCATAGACCGGTTCGACTTTCTGCTGCAAAACCGAACTTGCGGGCAGGTAATCATATTCCTGGCCATCAATCTTGTAACTGATGCAGACTTTCAGTTCTTCCATACCATCGAGAATGTCCAGTTTGGTCAGGGCGATACCATTGATACCATTGATTTTTTTGGCTTGCCGTACGAGCACCGCATCGAACCAGCCGCAGCGTCGGGGCCGCCCGGTGACGGTACCAAATTCATGGCCCCGCTGGCCCAGGCCCTGGCCGATACTGTCGGTCAATTCCGTCGGAAACGGGCCGCTGCCGACCCGTGTGGTGTAGGCCTTGGTAATGCCGAGCACGTAATCGATGGCCCCAGGGCCCTGCCCGGACCCGGTCGCGGCCTGCCCGGCGACGACGTTGGAAGAGGTCACGAAAGGATAGGTACCGTGGTCGATATCGAGCATCGTGCCCTGGGCGCCCTCGAACAGAATACGCTTGCCCGATTTGCGGGCTTCGTCCAGTTGTTTCCACACCGGGCCGGAATAGGGCAGCAGTCTGGGCGCCAGATCGATCAGTTTTTCGAGCAATTCCTGGCGATCAATTTGATCCATGTCCAGGCCGCGCAGCAGGGCGTTGTGATGGAAAAGAAGCTTATCGACCTTGTCGCTCAGCACATTGGGGTCGGCCAGGTCGCCGACCCTGATCGCGCGGCGGGCCACTTTGTCTTCATAGGCCGGGCCGATGCCGCGCCCGGTGGTGCCGATTTTGGCCTTGCCGAGGGCCAATTCCCGCACCTTGTCCAGGTTGCTGTGCAGGGGCAGGATCAGCGGTGCATTATCGGCGATTTTCAGGTTTTCCGGGCTCACATCGACACCCTGCTCGCGAATGTTGTCGATTTCGCCCAGTAACGCCCAGGGGTCGAGCACCACCCCGTTGCCGATATAGGATATCTTGCCGCCGCGGACGACGCCGGATGGCAACATACTCAGCTTGTAGACGATACCGTCGATAACCAGCGTATGCCCGGCATTGTGGCCGCCCTGAAAACGCACCACCACATCGGCCCGTTCCGATAACCAATCGACAATCTTACCCTTGCCTTCGTCGCCCCATTGAGAGCCGACAACAACCACATTGGCCATGCGAAGTATCCTTGTATCAAACGAAATTTAAGCTAAATCGACAACCTTGCCACCTGAATATACCAGAGTGCAGCCCAAATGTTTGGCGGCAGTCCTGGGGTCATCTGTTGTTTCAAATCCGGCGACGGTGATATAGCCCTGGTCGCGCAAATCACGGCCTTCATCGTGAGAAGTGCCGAGCGGCAAATACAGGCGCGCATCAATCGCTGGTCGGGGCATGGCGCGCAATACCGTATCCATAAACAGCGTCATACCGGTCGCCGGTTCGGCCCTGGACCCGGCTTTGTAGCGCCCGCCGGACCCCAACTCGCCGCGCACACCAGCGGCGAAAAAGGTATATGTGGCACCGCTGTGATATTCAAAACCCCGGCTTTCGACCGGATCGATGGTCAGGGACAAATCCCCGTCGCCGGCCCGGATGGCGGCCAGCACGGCGGCCAGTTTGTCTCGTTCCATCGCCGCCCTTGCGGGCAGGTTCAGGGCGATCAGCGCGCTCATCGCCTGTTCGGCCGGGCCGGTGGCCTCCAGCAAGGCCGTAAACAGGGCCGTGCCGGTTTCGCCCAGGTCCGCCGACAAGGCGGCGACGGCGGCGATATCCTTACGGTCCAAGGCCTGGCGCAGGGCCGCTCCGGTACTTACCGACAGTTCAAGGCTGACCGCTATGGCGGGGGCCAGGGTTGGCATGGCCAGATCGACGGACAGGTTCGATATATCCAGTCCCGACAGGGCATCGATGGCGGTCAGGATAATCTCGGCATCACCGGCTGCATCTTCGGCACCGATCAATTCCATGCCGACCTGACCAAATTGCCGTTCCGGTCGCATCTGGGTGCCGCGCACCCGCAGGATCTGATCGCCATAGCACAGGCGCAGGGGCCGGGGTGCCTTGTTCAGGCGAGTGGTGGCGATGCGCGCAACCTGTAACGTCATGTCGGCGCGAACGCCCATCATGCGTTGGGAGTCGGGGTCCATCACACGGAACGTCTGGCTCGCCATGGCGCTGCCGCTGTTCGACAGCAGGCTTTCCTCAAACTCGATCAGGGGCGGTTTGACACGTTGATATCCGCGCCCGGAAAACTGCGCGATCAGGTCTTCCATTGCCGTTGATTCAATTTCGGCGTCGGGCGGAAGAACATCGCACATACCGGCGGGCAGCAGGGCTTTATCGGATAAATCTGTCATGGTCGCCGTGATCTTGGGAAGTCTACTCCGGGGTGTACCCGGAAATGACCTGTGCGGCAATATTAATATAGGGAGAAAGTCTGCCGCTTGACCGTCGAGCCGAGATTTTTAACCAAGACGGGCACCATTGATTTGGTTATAGCCGTGTTGTTGGCCTGGCTTATGTTGGCGATGGCCCAGGCCTGCCACAGGCGCTTGCCATTACTGTTGTCGTCGATGGTGACATCCATGCGGAACTGGCTTCTGGTCACTATTGATGTCTCACCCTTGCCCTCGTTGAAGACGCCTCCGGTATTGCTGTCATATAAATTGAACAGCATTTTGGCGTTTTCACCGCCCTCCCGTCCGCCCTTCGCGCTCAGTTCGACAAAGGCCCTGCGGTCGCGCGTCTTGTAGGCACCGATCTGATCACGGGTCTCGAACGTTAATGTCAGTTGGGCGCTGTCGCTGATGGTAAAACCGTTTTCCCTTAAAGTGCGTTCGAATTCCTCCTGCAAGGCCAAATTGCGGTCGGAATTATCCAGCGGCACCACTCGCAGGGCCTGACCGTCCGGCAATTTCCGATAGGCCATGGCATTGAGAACCCCCTGGCCATATTCCTGAGCCTGTGACGGCACCGCCAGAAGCAGTAAAACAAAGATAACAATCGGGGCAACGAATCTCATGAACTGGAGCCTTTGGCTAAGAAATTAAGGGCCCGGGATTATCCGGTTCAGCGGGGTCCCCTGTCAACCGCCGAACCGTACCGACAAGGGACCATGGCTGGCCGGTCGCGCGCCCTTGGCGATGGCCTTGGCGCCCTGAAAGACAACATAACCCTGGCGACGGTAATGCGGCAGGGGCCGCAACACCGCCCGCAGGGCCGCCGCATCATCGGCCTCGACCACCAACACGGGGTTGCCACGGGACCTGGCCACCCAGGCTCGTACCGAACCCCGGCCGGCCAAATCGGTCGGGGTCGGTGGCAGCCCGTTGTTGTTCAAGAAGGCCGTGATCAGGGCGCTGTCGCCGATCAGCAACAGCGGTGTGTTGGGCAGGGTGTCGCTGGCAATTTCGGGTCGCGACCGGCCCTCGGTCAGGCGGGCGGCCAAATTCACCGCCAGTTCCGTCATGTCGCCATCGCCCTCGGCAAACACAAGGGTGCGGGTGGTCATGGCAAGGGTAACATCGCGCAATATGGGCGGCGTTTCGGCAGGCCCCAGATGACGAAAAATGTCGAAATCCGGATCTATCGTCAGGCTCTGAATGGGTGCGGCGGCGGTGTATTCCAGCCGGTTCGAGCCATCTTCGACGATAACGTCAAATCGCTCCAGACCCGTTGCCGTGGTGACTTGCACGGGAACGCTCAGGCGGTAGCCTTTGGCGGCCTGAACCAGGTCAAAGGTAACTTTGTTGCCGATCACAGCGGCCGTTTTCAGAACCAGTTTTGGCGCGCCGGACTGACGCAGCCATTGCCTGAAAAATTGTCGCAGGTCCCGGCTCGATGCTTGTTCGAAAGCTTTTTGCAGATCATCCCAGGAGGCAATGCCCAGCGCGTGAGCGCGCCAAAACAGCCTGAGCCCCTGATCGAACGCGGCCCGGCCGATGGACCGGCGCAACATGTGGAAGAAAAAGGCGACCTTGTTGTAGCCGATGATCTGTTCGGCGTCGCGGCTGCGGCTGATGAAAGAAACCACCGCATGATCGCGGGCCGGGGGCAGGGCGGCGTAATCACGCAGCCAGGCGATCCGCATATCCTTAGCGGCCGCATCGGAACGCCTGAGCGCATAGGTATAGTCGGCCATAAACGTGGTCAAACCTTCCGACCAGTTGCCGCCCGACAGATCCACATCGACCCCGTTACCCCACCAGTTATGCAGGACCTCGTGACCGAGCGAGGTCGATTTAATGAAAGGCAGGGCCAGCACCCGTTTGCCCATGAAGGTCAGGCCCGGATAGCCCAGTCCCACCGGTAATAATCCCGAAACAATACTAAAAGCCGAATAAGGATAGGGTCCGATCCATTTTTCATAGAAATCAAGATAGTCGGCGGTGGCGTCCAGATAGCCTTTTGAAAGGGCCGATATGTCGGGGTCAAAATATGTCCGCAATCTGATCTTGCCATGGCGAACTTGTTCGATCCCATAGGGCCCGGCGATCAGGACAATGCCGGCTAGAGGGGCTTCGCTGGTAAATACGGCGCGGTACGTGTCATCTGTAGATTTCTCTTCAATCAGCTTGCCCGGCACCACGGCCCGTTGCCTGGCCGGCACGGTGATGTCCAGGCGATAGGAAAAAGCCAGGCCATCAAAGGTCGGGTGCCAGCCTGATCCGGGGGCCAAAAAACTGCCTTCTGGTGAGCTCTCCAACTCGCCCAGGCCCCCCCGATAATCGAGTGCTAGCTGATGCTGTTGCCCGCCCTTTAGATCGATCAACCACTGATCACCCATACGTCTGGCGGCGCTGGCCTGGCCATCGATGCGGAAAGCGGTGACGACAAAGTTCCCGGCCAGGCGAAGGGTCAGCGGGCCGTTGCCCTCTATTTGCAGTCGCGCCGATACGGCCAGGCTACGTTGCGACGGATTTAAATCGACCGTCAGGTCCTGATGGATCGAGCGAATTTCGCCGTGGGCGACCGTCGGCAGGAACAACAGGGCCAGCAACAGGCCGGTCAGGGGCCAGTGTCGGCTCATGGGGCGGCGGGTGGGGCGGCAGGTGGGGAAGCAGGTGGGGCGGCAGGTGGGGCGGCGGGAAACCGGGCGACGATATCCAGCCGCTGATCGCCGCGCTGAATAACCAGCGGCAGCCAGGTGCCCGCCGCCTGGGCCCGGATAATGGCCACCAGTTGCGAGGTTTTGGCGATGTCCTGACCGGCGGCCCGCACGATCAGGTCGTCTTGTTGCAATCCTGCCGCTTGGGCGATTGACTTATCCACCACGCTGACGATGCGAACGGCATCGGAGTCTGAGGTCTCTATTTGCACCCCCAGCAGGGGTCGCGGCGCGGCCTCGGCATGGGCCGGGGCGGACACCCCAAACACGGCCTGGGCGACCGGGGCAGAATTGTTTTCGGTCGGTTCATCATCGACGCAGGGAGGCCCGGAATCTGAAGGCAGCAGGACCGCCGATCCTGGTACGCCCAAATCCGCCAACTGATAGGGGATACCATAGCCGTATTCCACATGGCCGCGGCCGACGATACCGATCACCAAAGGATTGCCACCCGATGTTCTGGCGCTGGCCAGGGCTTCCGCCATGGCCCTGTCCCAGGTCAACTGGACATCGACGAAACGCCTGAATGCGGCTTCGACCTGACCGCTCGTTGCATCGGTTTTTTTCTCGGCGTGTTCACCGAAAACCGTTCTTAAACTTTTCAGGTAGGCCGATGACGGCGGTGCCGGATTGCCCAGGTCGCGCCGCTGGTCGGCTGGAATGGCGGCCCAGCCCTTGATGCCGACCTGACGGGTCAGGGACCGTTCCACATTCAGCGCGCGCATGGGAATACGGTGCATGCGGGCGAAATGGAACAGCGGCATGTAAAGGTTGGAATCAAATCGCCAGACATCGAACCAACGGCTTT
>CBFDVE010000019.1:0-14399 GCA_965613205.1 uncultured Rhodospirillaceae bacterium | reverse complement strand
GATCTCACCGTAGGTGCCGTCCTGGCTGTGCCCTTCGATAAAGATCACTTCCTGGTGTGAGCCGAATTTAGGCAGCCGCCGGACCGCCGCTTCGATATTGCCCTTTTCGTTGCGGCAGGGAACGATGACGGACACACTTTGTTCGCCCAGCGGGGCGTGGCGGCGTGACCGGGCCAGGGTGTAGTTACGCAGACACAATCGCTGAATAACCGGCAGCGAGCCGAGATAGCGATTGACCAGATTGCCGATGCCGAACAGGCCCATGGGCAGCAGGGTGTGGCGGTCCTGTTTGACCAGATCAAAATCGGCCAGATCGAGAATATTGGCGATATCGGCCAGGGACAGATAATTGTTTTCCCGTTGCGGCATTTTCAGGCCGATTGTTTCCAGCAGGGCCAGCAAGGGGCTCCAGTTATGGGAATAAAAATTAACGATGATGCGGGTATCGCGATGGCACAACCGGTGCAGGGATTCAAGCGTGCCCTGGCAATCATCCAGAAAACCGATGGTGTCGGACAGGATGATAAAATCAAAAGGGGTTTCGCCAAGCCCGCTCAGGGTATCGGGATTTTCCACATCACCGGTGATGAACTGAAGGTCTGGATGTTTTTCCCGAGCGATCGCAACCATGTTGGCGCTCAGGTCGATACCGACCCCCACAAGGGGTTCGACACAGGCCAGCAAATCACCCGCCCCGCAACCCATTTCCAGCACCCGCTTGCCGCTGGGCACGAGAAAACGCATGTAGCGCTTGTCCACAGCGTGGAAATATTGTGAGCGGTTTATCCACTGGCGCCGTTGCGACGCGTAGTGGTCGGCATGGCTGCGAATCGCATCCTTGCGCGTGATGTCGGCGTCTTTGTGACGGTTCATGGATGCCCCTGATTTATCCGCTGATCGCAAGTCAGGATTGGGTATAAACCGGCGCGGTATGATCTGACAAATTTTTCAGAGCAGCAGACTCGTTGACCCGGTCAGCATGGTCGGCACGGTCAGAACATATATTGACCATCCCGTGGCTTCCGGGCGAGGGCTGAAAAGCCTGCACAGAAAGCTTGCCAAATTGCTCAACATCCCCAAACATGGTGGCAGTGTTGGAATAGACAAAATAGCCACAAAGGCTACGAGAGGACCAATGGAAAAGGGCATTTTCGGCTATATCTATCGTTATAGCAAACCGCAACAGATTGTCTTGCTGGTGATGATTTTGGTGTCTTTCCCATTCCTGTACGTGTCCATGGACCTGCCAAAAACGATCATCAACGAAGCCATCGGCGGCACCGACGATGTCTATGATCTGTTTGGTTTCGAAATGAACCAGTTGACCTATCTATGGGTCCTGTGCACCGGTTTCCTGGCTTTTGTCTGCGTCAACGGCATTTTCAAATACTATGTCAACGTCTTCCGGGGCAGCCTGGGCGAAAACATGTTGCGGCGTTTGCGCTTTCAGTTGATCAAGCGGGTTCTGCGCTTCCCCTTGCCCCATTTTCGCAAGCTTTCCCAGGGCGAGATCGTTTCCATGGTGACCACGGAAACGGAACCCTTGGGCGGCTTCATCGGCGAAGCCTTTTCCCTGCCCGCCTTCCAGGGCGGCACCCTGATCACCATTTTGGCCTTTATCGCCATCCAGGACCCGATGATGGGCATCGCCGCCATGGCGCTCTACCCGTTACAGGCCTACTTCATTCCGAAATTGCAAAAGAAAGTCAATTTGCTGGGCAAGGAGCGGGTCAAAAACGTGCGCAAGGTTTCCGAACGGCTGGGCGAAATGGTCACCGGGGTCGGCGATATCCGGGCCCATGATTACATCAATTATGAACTCAGTGATTTCAGCGACCGGCTGGGAACGATCAACAGTATTCGTCTGGATATCTTCCGCAAGAAATTCTTCATCAAGTTCCTGAACAATTTCCTGGCCCAGTTGACGCCGTTTTTCTTCTATTCCATCGGCGGCTATCTGGTCATTGGCGGGTCCATGTCGATCGGCGCCCTGGTCGCCGTGCTGGCCGCCTACAAAGACTTATCGGCACCCTGGAAAGAGCTTTTGAAATATTACCAGACCATGGAAGATTCGCGCATCAAATACGAGCAACTGGTCGATCAGTTCCAGCCCGATGGCATGATCGAAGAACATTTGATCGATATTCCAAAAACCCCACCGGTGTGGATCGACGGCCCCATTTCGGCCAACAACCTGACCTATCAGGAAGATGAAGCCGCCGCCCTGGTCAACGGCGCGTTCTTTACGCTCGACCCCAAGGGCCACACCGCCATCACCGGGCCCGACGCCAACGGCAAATCCATGGTCACCGACTTGATCGCCCGGCGGATATGGCCGACCAACGGCCGTTTGAAAATCGGCGAGACCTTCATGGATGAATTGCCCATGGCTTTTTATGGCCGCCATATTTCCTATGTCGATCAGGAACCGTATATCCGCTCGGGCACGCTGATGGATAACCTGCTGCTGGGCCTGAATCACGAACCTGACCTGGAAAACCTGCCGCCGGATGTCGATCCAGACAGGCTGATCGAATCGGAAAAATCCGGTAACAGCCCTTATGATATCAAGGCCGACTGGATCGATTATGCCGCTTCCGGGGCCGCCAATCAGGCCGGGTTGCTGGACCTGGCGGTGCACGTGCTGGACGAGGTTGATCTGAAACACGATGTCTTCCAGATCGGTCTGCAACGCACGTTTGATACGGACCGCTACCCGAGCCTGGTCGACGGGGTTTTGCAGGCGCGGGCGGAAATTCGCGAACGGCTGCAAAGTGATGAATTGAAAGACCTGGTCGAGGTTTTCGATATCGACAAATTCAACACCAACGCCTCGGTCGCCGAAAACCTGCTGTTCGGGGCGCCACGGGACGACACCTTCAATGTCGAAACACTGGGTGGCAATTTGCGGATTGCAGCGGTGCTGGATCAGTGCAATTTAACCGGCCAATTCCTTGATATCGGTACCGCCGTGGCCAAGTTGATGGTCGAATTGTTTCACGATTTACCGCCGGGCCATGATTTCTTCGAACGCTTCAGCTTTATCGATTCCGAAATGCTGCCGGAATATCAGGCCATCCTCGGCCGGGTGGCGGAAATCGGCCTCGGCGGCCTCGAAGAAAACGAACGCCATATGCTATCTGATCTGACCTTCAAACTGATCCCGGCCCGTCACCACCTGGACATGATCGACGATCACATGCAGAAAAAAATCCTGCTGGCCCGGCATATTTTTATCGATCACCTGGATCATAGTCTGGCTTCCAGCATCGAATTTTTCCACGCCGAAAAATATATCGCCTCAAGCAATATCCTGAACAACATCCTGTTCGGAAAAACCTCCTTCAACAAGGCCGGTGGCCCGGAACTGATCAACGACTTACTCAGCGGAGTGATCGAAAAACTGGGCCTGGAAACACAGATCGCCGCCGTCGGCCTGGATTGGGATGTGGGCATTTCCGGCAAGCGCCTGTCGATGCCACAGCGGCAGAAACTATCCCTCGCCCGCTGCCTGATCAAGCGCCCGCAATTGCTGATTGTCAACAAGGCGCTGGCGTCTCTCGACCCGACCGGCCAGCAGCAAATATTTGCCAAGGTCAAGGCCAGAATGGAAGGTCGAGGCCTGATCTGGGTCGAAGACGAAATCAAAGATACGGCCATGTACGATAGCCTGTTGACCGTCAATCAGGGCAAGGTTACCAGCAGCGACGATGCCGCCAGACCGGCCCCTGCGGAAACCGAATCCAAAATCGCTGCGGACGGTCCGACCGACACCCAAACGTCTCTTAATCGGGATGCCGATTTGCTGGCCGGGATTCCGTTCTTTGCCGGATTGGATCGCTCGCGCCTGAAACTGCTGGCTTTTGCCAGTGACGAAATACATATCGATGCCGATGATACCCTGTTCTACCAGGGCACCAAGGGCGAGACTGCCTTCGTCGTGCTGAAGGGTGAAATGAATGTGAATGTGGATGGCACCGATGGAACCAAAACCGTCGCCACCTTCGGACGTGGAGACTTATTCGGTGAACTGGCCTTGTTGTGCGATGTGCCGCGCACGGCGTCCATGGTCGCCAGGGTCGATACCACCCTGCTGTCCATGTCGAAAGAAAATTTCATGAAACTGGTCGAAGAGAATCCGGAAGTCAGCCTGAACCTGACCCGGGTCATCGCCGGCAGATTTGAAGCGACCATCCGCAATACCCAGCACGGTACGCCGCTGTACGATGATGTCACCGGCCTGCCGAAAAAAGACGTATTCATGGACCGCCTGAAACACACCATCAAACACGACAAGAGATCGGGCAACCATTCCGCCCTGGCCCTGATCAATTTGCAGGAACTGGACCGCCTGCGGGAAGGTGGCGATGAACAAACGGGCAAGGATGCCCTGCTGGAAGTTTCCGAACGGCTGAAAGATGTTTTGCGCGACACCGATACGGTGGCCCGCATGGACGACGATTTCAACTTCGGCATTATCGCCTTCGGGGCCGACGGCGAAGTCGATATCGACATTCTGAAATTGCGCCTGGCCCAGGCGCTGGAAACGCCAATTCAGGCCGGGGCGGAAACCATCACCCTTGAAAAAGGGCTGAATTTTGACATCTTCCGGCTCGATGAAGAACATATCGTCAAAGCCGTCGAAATCTTCGGCGAAGATGATTAATCGGTGTGCCACTGGCGCAGGTGTTCCATATGAACATCATCACCCAGGCCGTCGGCAATGGCCACGGCACCGCTGAAATCGTGCTCAGTGGTATATGGGCAATAGGTGATCAGCGTTTTCAGGCCTGCGGCGCGGGCCGCGACAAGACCATTGTGACTGTCTTCGATGGCCAGGCAATCGGCGGCCGGTAATCCCAGTTTGTCGAGCACCCACAAATAAATATCAGGCGCCGGTTTCAGCTTGTCGACGCAATCACCGGCACCGATGGCGCCGAACCAGTCCAGTGCCGCCACCCCAAGCGTATTCTCGATCAACGCCTGAACATTGACCGGCGTTGTCGTCGTCGCGATGGCCAGAACAACGCCTTGATCACGGGCTTCGCCTAACAGACGCTCGATGCCGGGGCGCAGGGGGATGCCGCCACTGTTCAGGGCGGCCACGTAATGGTCGGTCTTGCGCTTGTGCAGGGTGGCGATCCAGTCTTGCCAGTCGTCCCGTTGCAACAAGTCCGGTCGGCTATCCTGCAAATAACGCCTGATCCTGGCCTTGCCGCCGGTGACCGCCAGCAACTGACCATAGAGTGCAGTATCCCATGACCAGTCATAGCCGAAATCCCGGAACGCCTGATTGAAGGCCAGGCGGTGGCCGTCTTCCGTATCGGCCAGGGTGCCGTCGACATCGAACAGGAGCGCCTTCAGGGTCACCCTCAATCGCCGCTCAAATGCAGGATAATCCGGCGCTGATGCGGGGCCGTGCGATGTTCGAACAGGAAGATGCCCTGCCAGGTTCCCAATGTCGGCTTGCCGTCCCGCACCGGGATGGTCAAGGACACATCGGTCAACGCCGCCCGAATATGGGCCGGCATGTCGTCCGGGCCTTCCTGGCTATGACGGTAGAGGGATGGCCCATCGCCGACCAGGCGTTCGAAAAAGGATTGCAGGTCCAGGCTGACATCCGGGTCGGCATTTTCCTGCAAAATCAGGCTGGCCGAGGTATGGCTGCAAAAGACCGTCAACAAGCCGATGGTGAGTTTTTTCCGGGCCGTCCATTCGATCACGTCGGCGGTGAATTCGTAAAGACCCTGGCCTTGAGTGGCGAGGGTAAGGGTGGTTTGAAAATGTGCCATTATCCGATCCTGTGCAGGCGTTCGCCGTGCTCTCGAAGCCAGGCGCGTGAAGATTCCATGTCGTCGCTCAGGCCGCCGACGCATTGCCAGAACCGGGCGCTGTGGTTCATCTGGGCCAGGTGGGCAACTTCGTGAGCGACCACGTAATCGAGCACACTCTCAGGCGCCATCATCAGGCGCCAGCTAAAGGATAGATTGCCCTTGGCCGAACAGGAGCCCCAGCGGGTGCGGGTATCGCGGATGGTGACCCGGCCAGGCGTTCGCTCGATCAGCAGCGCCTTGGCGTATACACGGGTGGTCATTTCCTGTCGCGCCTGTTTGCGGAACCAGTCGGTCAGGCGTCGGGCCAGGTGTCGGGGATCGCCCGGAATATAGATTCCACCGTCGCTACGCAAAGTGATGCCGGCTCGTCCCGGCACCCGGTGCAGGGTATAATCTTCCCCCAGATAAGGAATGATCGCGCCCTCCCGGAAGGTCAGGCGCTCGGGCCGGGCCTTTAACTGGCGCGACAGCCAGGCCGATTGGCGGCGGGCCATGTCGAGACCATCGACCGCATCGTTATGGGGCGGAATGGTCACCACGGCCCCGTCACCGCCCGTATCGAGGCGCAGGATCATGCGCCGGGCGCGCCCATTGCGACGCACGGTCAGCGGGATGGAACGCCCTTCGATGTCAAGCTGGAAGGTCTGCACGGTCATTTAGTTTACCGGTGGCAACTGGTGGCCGGTGGCCGCCAGTCGCTCGGCCAAATCTGCCGACTGGGCACCGTCCAATTGCACCAAAGGCGGTCGCACCGTGCGCCAGGTCTGATCATTGCGATGGCCGGCGATAATTTCCTTCAGGCCCGCCGACAGGGGAACGCCGCGCAACGCCGCCCACACGGCGCTCAGTTTTTGCTGGGCATCCATCATGGCACCGGTGTCGCCGGACTGCCAGTTGGCATAAACCCGGGCCGACAAATTACTGGCGATATTGGCCGCCGCCGTAATGCAGCCGATGCCGCCATCGGCGAGCAGGGCCGAGAGCAATTGATCGGACCCGGTCATCACCCCGAAACCGGGGAAGCGCCTGGCCGCACCGGCCATGTTGACGTAGTCGCCGGAACTGTCTTTCATGCCGGCGATGGTGTTGGGATAGCGGGCCAGCAGTCGTTCGATCAGTCCGTAGCTGATCGGGGTCGCCGACATCTGCGGGAAATGATAGAGAAATATTTTCAGGCGGCGATCACCGACCCGTTCGATCACTTCGCAATAGGCGGCGAACAGGCCATCATCGCTGACCCCCTTGTAATAGAATGGCGGCAGCATCAGCACCCCGGCGGCCCCGTTTTCCACCGCGTGAGCGCTCAGCCTCACCGTATCAGGGATCGAACAGCAGCCGGTGCCGGGCATCAGGGCGCCGCCTGGCACGCCGCCGTCGATCAGGGCATCGACTATGGCTAAGCGTTCTTCGACGGAAAAGGAATTGGCTTCGCCGGTGGTGCCCAATACCGCCAGGCCATGGCAGCCGTTGGCCAACAGCCAGTGACAATGATCCACCAGGGCCGCGTGATTGACCGAATAGTCGGCGTTCAGGGGGGTCAGGACGGCGGCGAAGATGCCGCCGGGTGAAGGGGTTGGCATAAATCTGATCCTGTTTATTCGGGCCTGCTTATTCGGGCCAAGTGACGATGTGATCTTCCAGATTACCGGCCACACCGCCTGGCACGGCGCGGCCACGCACGGAAATACCGGCCCGGTGAACGGACTCCGGATCGCCGCTGACCAGGGGGTGCCATGTGGGCAGCGGCTTGTCTTCGGCGAGCAATTTGTAGGCACAGGTCGACGGCATCCAGCGCAGAAATTTTATGTTACCGAGGGTCAGGCGAACGCAATCGGGCATAAATTTTCTTCGGTTTTTGTAATTGCTGCAACGGCAGGTGCCGACATCGAGCAGATGACAGGCCACATCGGTATAACTGACGACACCGGTGTCGCCGTCTTCCAGTTTTTCAAGGCAGCATCTGGCACAGCCGTCACACAGGGATTCCCATTCTTGCGCATTCATTTCGTCAAGCCGCTTGGCTTGCCAGAACGTAACTGTTTCCAGCGGGGCGACCTGATCCATTAGTCGGACCGGTCGATCAGATGAATGAACGATCCCATGACCCGGCCATCGGCCAGGCCGGCCAGGCCCAGATCGTCGCCCTGGGCATCGCGGCACTGGAACAGGGGAGCGCCCGGACTTTCCTTCAACACCGTGGCGTAGTGGAATTCATGGCCCCGGTATTTGGCCCCAGGTCGACCCAGAAGATTGCCCGATCCCAAGGCCGCCCCGGCATCCAGGACCAGATCCCGGTAGCCGAGATGAAGCTTGCGATCGGCAAACGAGGTTTCCAGCGACAACAACCCGGACATCACATGGCGTTGACCGTCGCCATCGATCATGCCCTTGCCCAAGACCATGTAGCCGCCGCATTCGCCGAACACCGTAGCCCCGCGCGCCGCAGCGCTGCGCAGGCCATCCATGAAGGTGGTCGATGTGGCCAGCCTAAAACCGTGCAGTTCCGGATAACCACCGGGCAGATAGACCGCGTCCGCATCGTCCGGCGGCGGCACATCATCGAGCGGTGAAAAAAACGAAATGGCGGCACCCTGGGCTTGCCATCCTTCGACGATCAGCGGATAGCGGAAAGTGAAGGCTTCATCTTCGGCGATGGCGATGTTTTGACCGAGCGGTTTGATCATCGCCGGAGCCGGGCCTTTTTCAATATCGCCGCGGCCTTTCAGGGGCCGGGCCAGAGACATCAGTTTTTCCACATCGACATGCAATTCGACTTCGTTGGCGGCCACGTTCAACAAATTTTCCAGGTTACGGTATTCGCCCGCCTGGATCAGCCCCAGGTGACGGCTCGGCAGGTTCAACTCAGTATTGCGCGGAATGAATCCGAGGATCGGAATGTCCGGCGTGGCGGCGGCCACGGCGGCGGTAAGAATAGCCCGGTGTTTGTCGCCGCCGATGCGGTTAAACACTACCCCGGCGATCTCAAGGCCCGGCCGGTGCGTGGCGAAGCCGCGCAAAACCGCCCCGGCGGAGGCCCCTTGCGCCCCCGCATCGACCAACAAAATCACCGGCCAGCCGGTTATTTCGGCCAAATCGGCGGTCGAGCCCTGTTCCTGCACGGCCCCGTCGAACAGCCCCATGACCCCTTCGCAAATAACCGTCGCCCCCTCGGTGCCCAAATCACAGGCCGCTTGTAGCAGCATCGCCGGGCGCATCGCCCATGGGTCCAGATTAAGGCAGTTCGATTGCGTCGCTGCGGCATGAAACGCCGGATCGATATAGTCGGGTCCGGCTTTGGCCGAGGCGATCTTAACGCCGGACCGGGACAGGTGATGCAACAGGCCCAAGGTAAACACGGTCTTGCCCGAGCCCGATGCCGGGGCGGCGATGATCAATCCGGCTCCGGGCGCGGCGGGGTTAGAAGCGGTCGCTGTATCGGTCATCTATAAAATTTCCATTAGCCGTTTTGCCATTTCCGAGGCATCCGTGCCATAGCTGAAATGGGATACATACTGACCATCGGGGCCGATCAGATAAATGATCGAAGAATGGTCCATCAGATAATCTTCCTCGCCATCATCCGAGACTTTGGTGAAGTAGGCCTTGTAGGCTTTCGTCACTTCCGTGATTTGATCGACCGTGCCCGACAGGCCGACCATGCGGGGATGGAAGTAGCCGATGTACATTTTCATCTGTTCCGGGGTGTCTCTTTCTGAATCCACGGAAATGAATATGGGGGTCACCTTGTCCGCCTTGTCACCAATCATTTCCAGGGCCTCGGTCATCACGGCAAGAGACGTGGGGCAGACATCGGGGCAAAAGGTATAGCCAAAATAGATCAGCATATAACGGCCCTTGAAATCGTCCTGGGTGACCGGTTTGTTATTTTGATCGACCAGGTTGAAAGCGCCGCCTATCCTGGCTTTGCCGACGGTCGTGGATGATTTGATAACGGCCGGGGGACCAACGGGGGCGAGCAACTCCTGCCACAGCAGATAACCGCCGCTGAGCACCAGAACCGCGATCAACAGGAAAGAGCTGCGCGACAGGCCGCCGCCGGTTTTCGCCACAGCGGGCGGAGTCTCTTCAGGTTTTTCTCCGCCCGTGCCTTTGGCGGTTTTGGCCGGGGCCTTCTTTTTCTTCGCCTGATCGCTCATGAATACCTGCCTGTTCAGCGCCCACAATCTGATCTTATCATATGATAATCTATCGCCTAGACCATATGGCGATTATCTGGACGGCAGGTTACATTACCCGTGATGCCTGATAAACCCGAAACATCACTGCCAACCAGGACCAAAACCGCCCTGCGAACGGGCTGGACCACCGGCGCCTGCGCCACCGCCGGGGCAGTCGCCGCCGTGCGCGCCTTGCTGTCCGGCGAATTCCCCACGTCTGTCACCATCACCCTGCCGCAAGGCGCCAGCCCGACCTTCACCCTGTCCCGGCATCGGAGCGACGGCAAAATTGCCACCGCCGGGGTGATCAAGGATGCCGGTGATGATCCCGACGTCACCCACCAGGCGGAAATTGTTGTCACCGTGACCGCCAATGACCCCGGCCAGGGCATCACCTTTGTCGCCGGTGACGGGGTCGGCACGGTGACCCTGCCGGGCCTGCCCCTGGAGGTCGGTGAACCGGCAATCAACCCGGTCCCGCGCCAGATGATCGCCGGCAACATCGCCGCCGTGGCCCAGGAATTTTCCGTCGCCGCCGATTTCTGCGTCACCATCGCCATTCCCGGCGGTCAGAAACTGGCAAAGAAAACCATGAACGGGCGGCTCGGCATTATCGGCGGCCTGTCCATACTGGGCACCACGGGGATCGTTAAACCCTATTCCTGTGCGGCCTGGATTCATGGCATTCACAGCGGTATCGATGTCGGCCGGGCGGCAAAGCTGGACCATATGATCGGGGCCACAGGCAAAACATCGGAAGCCGCCGCCCTCGCCCTTTATAATCTGCCCGAACTGGCCCTGATCGACATGGGGGATTTTGTCGGCGGCATGTTGAAATACCTGCGCCGTCAGCCGGTCCCGCGATTAACCATCGCCGGAGGGTTCGCCAAGATAACCAAGCTGGGTCAGGGCTGTATGGACCTGCATTCATCCCGCTCGCGGGTCGATTTTGCAAAGCTGGCGGCGCTGATGGACGACCTGGGTGCACCCGGGGACACGGTCGAGAACGCCCGCACCGCCAACACTGCCCAACGGGTTCTGGACCTGGCCCGGCAGCAGAAAATCGGCCTGGCCGACCGCATCGCCGCCCAGGCACGGGAATGCGCCATGGCCACCTTGTCGGGGGATACCGTGGTCGAGGTGATTATCTTCGACCGCAAGGGCAACCTGGCGGGCCGGGCATGAAACGCCGATTGCTGATTTTGGGCGGCACCGGCGAGGCGGCGGCGCTGGCGGAGCAAGCCGGGAAAAAATTCGGCGACTCCCTGGATGTCGTCAGCTCGCTCGCCGGACGGGTCAACAAGCCGCGCCCCCTGCCGGGCACAATAAGGCTCGGCGGCTTCGGCGGTGCTGATGGGCTGGCCGACTATCTGATGGCCGAAAAAATCGATTTTCTGATCGACGCCACGCATCCTTTTGCCACCCGGATTTCCGCCAACGCCCACCTGGCTTGTGACCGGACCAAGACCCCGCGCCTGATCCTGGAACGCCCCCCGTGGCCAGACCCGGACGGGGTCGTTCGGGTCGATGATTTCGCCGCCGCCGCGCAGGCCGTGCGGAAACTGGGCAAGCGGGCCTTCCTCAGCTTCGGCCATCAGGGATTGGAAGCGTTCGCAGATTTAGGCGATGTCAAGCTGGTGATCCGGGTCATCGAGCCACCTTCGTCCCTGCCGAACGCCACCCTGATCACCGAACGCCCCCCCTTCACACGGGCCCACGAAAAAAAACTGCTGAGCGATCACCAAATAGATGTGCTGGTGTCCAAGGACAGCGGCGGCGCGGCCCTGCCGGCTAAAATCACCGCGGCCCAGGAGATGGCACTCGCCATTATTCTGATCGCCCGCCCCGCCCCTGAACCCGGCGACACGGTCACCACGGTTGAAGATGCCCTTATGTGGTTAGGTGCGCGGCCTTAGAACATGATGATGATCGGCGGCGTACAGGCGGGATTCCTCGAAGCTATTTTCGTCCAGCACCCGCCCGACCATGATCAGCGCCGTGCGGGTGATCCCGGCGGCCTTGACCTGGGCTCTGATGTTTTCCAGGGTTCCGCCAATGACAAGTTGATCGGGCCAACTGACCCGGTAAATCACGGCGACCGGACAATCGGCCCCGTAATAAGGGGTCAGGTCCCGCACCACTTTGGCCAGGTTGTTGATCGACAGATGAATGACCAGGGTGGCCCCGCTTTTGCCCAGTGTGGCCAGGTCTTCGTTGTTGGGCATATGGGAAGACCGCACCGCCGTGCGGGTTAAAATCACCGTCTGGCTGATGCCGGGCAGGGTCAGCTCTGTTTTTAAGGCAGCCGCGGCGGCGCAATAGGCCGAGACACCGGGAACCACATCATAATCGATAGCCAGAGCGTCGAGCCGCCGCATCTGTTCCGCGATCGCGCCATATAACGACGGGTCACCGGAATGAACCCGGGCCACATCCTCGCCACGCTTGTGGGCCTGTTTCATTTTGTCAATGATTTCTTCCAGATGCATTGCAGCGGTATCAAGAACCAGCGCGTCTTTTGGTGCGGCTTCAACGATTTCTTTTGGCACCAGCGAGCCGGCATAAAGACAAACCGGGCATTTTTTGATCAGATCAAGGCCGCGCACGGTTATCAGATCAGGCGCGCCAGGACCGGCACCGATAAAATGTACTTTCATGACCCGGTCTTCTTGTTAGCGCCGGTCCGGTAGCCGCGCGGGGTGTAAATCCGGGAAGGAGTAGTTTTTACCGTGCGGCGGGTGGCGGTTGAGCCGATAATGACCACTGTCAGCATATCCACCAATGTTTCGTCGAAGTCTCCGAGTGTCGTTGTGACGATGCGCTCTTTGCGCCGTCCGAGATTCGTGGCGATGACGACCGGCGTGGTCCCGGGCCGCGCGCCGCGCAAAATGGCGAGCGCCTGGGAAAGCTGGCCCCGGCGGCGGCGCGATTTCGGGTTGTAGAGCGCCACCACGAAATCGCCGTCCGCCGCCGCGTGCAGCCTTTTCTCGATCGCCTCCCAGGGCGTCAGCAGATCCGACAGGGAGATGGCGCAGAAATCATGGCCCAGGGGCGCGCCGGCCTTCGCCGCCGCCGCCTGAAGCGCGGAAATGCCCGGCGCGACTGTAATCTCCGCGCGGCGCGCGGCGTCGGACACGGGTGCGCCGCCGCTGCCCGTATCGAGCAGCTCGAATACAAGGCTCGCCATGGCGTAAATTCCCGCATCTCCGGAGCAGATGAGCGCCACGTTCCGGCCCTCCGCCGCCAGCTCCAGAGCATGGCGCGCGCGCGCCTCTTCTTCGCCGAGGTCAAAGCGGTGTTCGCACGCGTTTGCGCCTAAATCCGCCACCAGATCGAGATACAGCCCATAGCCGACCCAGTCCGTGGCGGCGCGCAGCATGGATACCGCTTCGGCGCTGCGCCATGGCGCCCCGCCGGGGCCGATGCCCACCACCGACAGCCGCCCGCGCGGCCGCCCCAGGCCCATTGGATCGAGCGGCCGGGGCGCGCGGCCGATGGCGCAGGTTGCGCGGGCAGATTTGGTTTTCCCGACAATCAGATCGCCGGTCTGTCCTGCGCAGGCGAGCGCCGCGCCTTCCGCTACGCCGGGGCAGCCCACCTCGCGCCGCACGATGTCAGACGGGTTTTTCAGGCGATCCGCCTGCGCGTTCAACTCGTCGGGCGTAAAGAAGCGGGCGGGGACGCCCAGATGCTCCCCCAGCGCATGGACCGCCGCCTCATCGGCCTTGACGTCCAGCGAAGCCACAAGGGCGATGGACTGGTGCGCGAGGTTATGCATTTCTAGCGTCCGCCCGACGAGTTCGATCAATTCACCGGCCTCGCAGCCGCGCTCGCACCCCACACCGAGCGCGAGGCATTGCGGGTGATAGACAAGCCGTCCGGGCGATCCCTTCTCCACATGGTGAGTGATCGTCAGCTCGATCTCCCCGTCCTTGGAGAGCGGCAGTTTCGCGGCTTCCAGCCAGGGGGCATCTGCGTCAATGCGTGCATGGGCTCCTGAAAGCAGCGCCGCCATCGCGTCTTTCGCGTGCTCCGGATTGGCGAGCGTCCACCCCTTTGGCGGCGCATCCAGCGCCACGGCGAAGCGGATGTCTCCCGCCGTGGTAACGGCGGGGGCGACCTTCAGCGCATCGGCAATCCGGCGCGCCAGATCGTTGGCGCCATGATGCCCGCCAAGCAGCGGAATAACCGTGGAACCATCATCGGGAATGCAAATCAAAGGCGGCTCGCTGCGTTTATCAACTAAAACGGGCGCAACAGCACGCACCAGAATACCGGCCGCACAAATGCCAATTACTGGATGACCCGCTTGGAACAGCATGCTGATATGGTCAAGCGCATTGGGGAAATACGCATCTGCGCTGTCTACTCGGTCCTTACGGCCATG